>NZ_JAAKZX010000278.1 GCF_011045025.1 Streptomyces ureilyticus | reverse complement strand
GGGTCCCGTCGGCGGCCACGTCGGCGAGCATCAGTTCCGTACCGTCCCACGGGGTGTGCACTGAGCGGGGTCCTTCCAAGGCACAAGGTGGCACACAGAAGTTCTGACCGCCGAAAAGGTGCTCCGGGTTGGTGCGTACCTTTCTGGCTTGGTGCATGGAAAGCGACCGGCGGGTGACTCGATCGGGCCGTCGGCCGACGCCTTTTGAGCAAAACCGGCAGAACTAAAACTCGAGCATCGAATCAGACCCGGCCATTAACCATGTACTGGGAAGTTCACCCTTGCACAAATCCCTCACAGCCAACAAGCCACTTGCGCTACTTGCGCAACATCCGACCTCTGAAGGAAAGTCAAGTCGGGTCGCTCAAGTCGCCGCGCTCGCCCGGCTTTTGAAAACCAGGTGCAACTTCAGATCTGCCAGGAGCGCAAACGGTCGGCCGCGCCGAACACATCCGCCTTGCCCGACATCAGGTCACGCGCGAGGTCGACGAGAGCCCCGTAGGGCGGATCGATGCCGACGCCGCTGACGAACATGTACGACACCGCCGTCGCGCAGGCGAAGCGGGCGTTGGCGGACGGCAGCGGCTTGAGCATGGCCAGGGTGTGCAGCAGCGCGGCGGCGCGCCAGGCCGGGTCCGAGTCCACGCCGAGCCGCGGCGGGTCCACGCGGTGCCGGGCCACGGCTGCCACGAGCGCGGAGAAGTCGTTCACCGTGGGCTGGTCGGGCAGGACCTCTTCGTGGCGCTGGAGCAGCCACGGCACGTCGATATGGATGACGGAGGCGGCCATGGGTCAGGCGGCCCGCCCCTCGCCCGTGCCGGTTGGTTCGTCCTCGGGGAAGGCGGCGGCGAACTCGTCGGCGTGCGCCGCGAAGAACTGGCGGAACACGTCCGCGCCTTCCTGCAACGCGCGGTGCCGCACGATGTCGGCCGCCGCCGCCTCGCGTACCAGGGCCTTCATCGACGTACCGCGCTCCTTGGCGATCTGCCGCAGATCCTCGAGCTCGCGCTCGCTGAATTCCACGTTGAGAGCTGGCATGCCCCTCACGGTACCGCGCGGGTACTTACCCGTAAATAGCCGCAGGTCAAGTGCTGCACAGGCCGGTACCGAACAGGTGTGAGCGGCGGCGCTCCCCGGCTCGTACGGGCTGAGACGTACGTCACTCTCCCCCGCCCGATGTCACACTCCGGGCCCCCGGAGCCCTCGCAGTAGTGAGGCGCGCAACGGGAGGCACAGGCATGTCCAGAAGTCCGGCACCGCAGGCGGGGGTCGACGAGGCCCTGAACACTGCGACCCGTCTGTTCATGGAGCACCGCGAGCTGCTGTTCGCGATCGTCTACAACATGCTCGGCAGTGTCGCCGACACCGAGGACGTACTGCAGGAGACCTGGCTGTCATGGTCCGGCAGCCGCAGCCGGTCACCGCAGAAGGAGATCGGCAACCCGCGCGCGTATCTCGTCCGCGTCGCGGTGAACCACGCGCTGAAGCGGCGGGACGCGATCAGCCGGCGGCGCGAGACGTACGTAGGCCCCTGGCTGCCCGAGCCGCTCGTCGCCCGGGCCACGGACGAGCCACCCCCGGACGCCGCCGACCCCGCCCTGCGCGCCGAGTCCGTGTCGATGGCGATGCTGGTGGTCCTGGAGTCGCTGACCCCGCTGGAGCGGGCGGTGTTCGTCCTGGGCGAGGTGTTCGGCTACGCCCACACCGAGGTCGCCGAGGTCCTCGACCGCAGTCCCGCCGCCGTACGCCAGCTGGCGCATCGCGCCCGGCAGCATGTGCATGCCCGGCGCCCGCTGTACGAGGCGCATCCGCGGGTGCGCAGGGAGGCGACCGAGCGGTTCGTCGAGGCCGCGCTCGGCGGTGACATCGGTGCGCTGATGGAGATCCTCGCGCCGGACGTCACGGTGTGGAGCGACGGCGGCGGCAAGGTCCGCGGGGCGGGGCTGCGGCCGGTGCGCGGCCGGGACAAGGTCGTGCGGCTCATCACGGCGCAAGCGGGACAGGGCGGGGCACGGCTGGACTACAGCTACCGGCGCGTCAACGGCGACGACTCCGTGGTGGTCTTCGACGGCACGTCCCCGTTCGCCGTGATGGTCATGGACCTCACTCAGGAGGGCGACCGGATCAGCGACGTCTACATCGTCACCAACCCCGACAAGCTCACGCACATACGCAAGGACGACGGCGTATGACCACATACGAGAAGGCGCCCTCGCGCCGGTCCGCGGCCGACGAGGCATCTTCGGGTGCACGCGTGGCCGACTGGTTCGACGGCCGTCTTGGCACCCACAGCCTCGGCAGGAAATATCTGCGCAAGGTGTTCCCGGACCACTGGTCGTTCCTGCTCGGGGAGATCTGCCTGTGGAGCTTCGTCGTACTGATCCTCACGGGCGTCTATCTGACGCTGTTCTTCCATCCGTCGATGAACGAGGTGACGTACCACGGCAGTTACGTCCCGCTGAACGGCGTACGCATGTCGGAGGCGTACGCCTCGACGCTGGACATCAGCTTCGACGTACGGGGCGGACTGCTGATCCGGCAGATGCACCACTGGGCCGCGCTGATCTTCGTGGCCGGGATGCTCATGCACATGATGCGGCACTTCTTCACCGGCTCGTTCCGCAAACCCCGTGAGGTCAACTGGCTGTTCGGCTGGACGCTGCTGTTCCTCGGCCTGTTCGAAGGGCTCTTCGGCTACTCACTGCCGGACGATCTGCTGTCCGGCACCGGGCTGCGGTTCCTGGACGGCGCGATCCTGTCCGTGCCGATCGTCGGAACGTATCTGTCGTTCTTCCTGTTCGGCGGCGAGTTCCCCGGAGACGACATCGTCGCCCGCCTCTACTCCCTGCACATCCTGGTGATCCCCGGCATCATGGCGGCCCTGGTGGTGGCCCATCTGATCCTGGTCTTCTACCACAAGCACACCCAGTTCCCGGGGCCCGGGAAGACCGAACGGAACGTCGTGGGCGCGCCGTTCATGCCCGTCTACATGGCGAAGGCGGGCGGGTTCTTCTTCCTGGTGTTCGGGGTGATCACGCTGATCGCGGCGATCGCCACGATCAACCCGGTCTGGGCGTACGGGCCTTACCGCGCCGACCAGGTGTCCACGGGAGCCCAGCCGGACTGGTATCTGGGCTTCGCCGAGGGGCTGGTGCGCATCATGCCGGGCTGGGAGATCAATATGGCCGGCCATACGCTCGTCCTCGGCGTGCTGATCCCAATCGTCGTCTTCCCCCTCCTCCTCGTCTTCATCGGTGTCTATCCGTTCCTGGAGTCCTGGATCACCGGCGACAAGCGAGAGCACCATCTGCTGGACCGGCCGCGCAACCGGCCGATCCGTACCTCCATCGGCACGGCCTGGATCAGCGTCTATCTGATCCTGCTCGCGGCCGGCGGCAACGACATCGTGGCCACCCGCTTCCAACTGTCGATCAACACGGTCACCTGGGCGGCCCGGATCGCGCTGTTCGTCGTCCCCGTCCTGGTCTTCATCGCCACCCGGCGCATCTGCCTGGGCCTGCAACGCCGGGACCGCGACCTGGTGTTGCACGGCCGCGAGACCGGTGTCATCAAGCGGCTCCCGCACGGCGAGTTCGTCGAAGTGCACCAGCCGCTCTCCCCCGCCGAACTGCACACGCTGACCCAGCACGAGCAGCCCCGGCCGCTCGAGCCGGGCCCGGCCCACGACGGGAACGGCGTGCCGAACCCGAACGGTTCGAAAGGGCGGCTGCGGGCTCTCCTGTCCCGCGGTCTGTACGGCGACGGCACACAGGTGCCGAAACCGACGGCCGAGGAGTACCGCGCGGCCCATCCGGAAGCGGAGGCCGAGGCGGTCGAGCAGCCCCGGGAAGCCAGCGCGGTCAGCGAGGCGGGGCCTCCAGACGGCTGATCCGCTGGGCGCCGCGGGCCTCGCCCGGGTGGCGGCTCGTCATGGTGAGCCGGATGCGGCCGGCACGTACGGCATTGAAGGTGATCGCCGTCGGCGCGCGGTGGCCCAGTCGATCTCGGCTCCCTTGACGGGCACGTAACGGCGGCCGTCCCAGTACGCCACCTCGACCGTGGCGGGCAGCGTGTGCGTGGCGTCGACGGTGAAGGAGACCTCGATACGGTCCAGGGTGCGGGTACGTCCCCAGTCGACCGAGACCCAGTCCTCCTCGCGGGCGCCGTCGAAGGCGGGCAGCAGGGCGGTGGCCTCCTTGTGGAAGGCGTTGGACCACCCGGTCGCCGGGTCGCCGTCGAGCATCGCGGCGGGCAGGGTGTCCGGACGTCCCGAGTAACTGGCGTCCGCCAGGGGGTAGTTCGGGGCGCCAGGGCCCGGGTCGGGCTTGAACTCCGGTGCCGGGGTCAGGACCTTCTCGCGCGCGGGCGCGGTGCGTACGGAGACGGTGGCAGTCCGCAGGCCCTTCGAGCGGGCCCGCACCGTAAGCCGTCCCGCCCTCGTACCGGAGCGGACGATCGCCAGGGCCTTTCCGTTGAAGGCCGTACGGGTGCTCGACTGGTAGCGCTCGGCGCTCTCCTCGCGCCCGTTGTCGAGCCCGGCGAGCGAGCCGCCCTCGACGTCGAACGCCAGGAGATGTTCGGCGCCCGGCACCATCACACCGCGCGCGTCCACCACCTCCGCAGTCACGAAGCAGAGCGAACGGCCGTCCGCGGGAAGGGACTTGCGGTCTGCGGTCAGGCGCACGGCGTGCGGCTTCCCGGCGGTGCGCAGCACATCGGTGGCGACGGCACTGCCGTCCCGTCGGGCCACCGCCTTCAACTCGCCGGGCGCGAACGGCACCTTCCAGATGAGGTGGAGCTTGCCCGCGCTGCCGTTCGGGCTGGTGTAACTGCCGGGCCAGGGACCGCCGGTGACGCTCTTGTCGTCGCCGGTCGCCTCGGTGGTCTCCAGATACGTACGGCCGTCGGTGGTCTTCTTCTCGTCGAACTTCCTTGTCCCCAGCGACTTTCCGTTGAGGAACAGCTCGACGGTGTCCACATTCGAATAGGCCCAGACCTCGACCGTCTCGCCCTCCTCGTGGTTCCAGCTCATCGGGAGCAGATGGACCATGGGCTCGTCGGTCCACTGGCTCTTGAAGAGGTGGTACGTGTCCTTCGGGAAGCCCGCCGTGTCCACGGCTCCGAAGAAGGACGCCTTCACCGGGAACACGTCGTACGGAGTCGGCTCACCGATGTAGTCGATCCCCGACCACAGGAACTCCCCCGTGAACCACTTCCGGTCCCGGTCCTTCTTCAGCCCGTACTCGCCGCTCATCGTCCAGGAGGCGAGGTTGTTGTCGTACGAGGACGTCGCGCGCTTGCCCGGCGTGTGGTTCTCGCCGGTGTTGAGGCGCTCCGGCTCCTGGTACGTCCCGCGCGTGGAGGTCTCGGAGGAGGACTCCGACTCGAAGAGGAAGAGGCGCGGATAGCGGGCGTGCAGGGCGTCGACGGAGGCGGCGGTGTTGTAGTTGAGGCCGAGGCCGTCGATCTTGGCGAGGAGGAGGTCCGCGGGCGATCCGACGGGCGGCACGCTGCGGTGCCGGTGGGAGCCGATCACGATCGGGCGGGTCTCGTCGAGCTTCTTGATGCCGGCGATGAGCCGGTCCGCCATGGTCAATCCGGCGGTCGAGGTGAAGTCGGGGACCTCGTTGCCGATGGACCACATCAGGACGGCGGGCGAGTTACGGGCCGCGAGGACCATCTCGGCGATGTCGGCGTCACTGTGCTCGTCGAAGAAGCGCCCGTAGTCGTACGGGTTCTTGCCGCGCCGCCAGCAGTCGAGGGCCTCCACCATCATCACGATGCCGAGCCGCTCACAGGCCTCGATCACCTCCGGGGCGGGCGGATTGTGCGAGGTGCGCAAGGCGTTGACGCCCATGCTCTTCATGATCTTCAACTGGCGCTCGACGGCGTCCGCGCTGACGGCTGCGCCGAGGGCGCCCAGGTCGTGGTGGAGGTTGACCCCGCGGAGTTTGGCGTACACGCCGTTGAGGGTCATTCCGTCGTCGGGGTCGAAGACGGCGTGCCGGATGCCGAAGGGGGTGCGGTAGGTGTCGGTGGTCTTGCCGTCGACGCGGAGTTCGGTGTGCAGGGTGTAGCGGTGCGCGTCCTCGAAGGACCACAGCCTTGGCTTTGTTGACCGTGAGTTGATGGGTCTCGGTGGCCGTGTCCCCGACCTCGATCGTGGAGGTCTCGCGGGCCACCGTACGGCCGTCGGGGTCGACGACGCTCGATCCGGGGGTGCTGGCTGCTCGCCCGGGACTGTACACAAGGGCGGTTTGACTCGATCGTGTGATGATCGGCTTCCGGGCTTGTAGCAGTGTGGGCTGTTCGGGCTACGGTGACCGTGCGATCTGGAACGCCGGGTACGGCGCCAGGGTGCGGGGCCCCCGCCCCACCGGAGTGATGGTTCGGGGCCTCCCCGTCGCCTCTGGCCATACCCATCTGGCCAGGTCGCGCAGGGAACCGGCCTCCTGGGATCGGACCACGGACAGGATCCGTGTCGCTGCCCCGGGGTTGAGTACGCCGGGGACCAGTGCGCCCAAGACCGTTCGGGGCGTGCGGCTGAGCGGACTCGCTCCTGCTCAGTCCCCAGGAACGGTCTGTTCGATGCTCCAGTCGCCGATGATGTGCCGCCAGTCCGAGTCGTCGTAGCCGGGCTCGGCGGCCCGGGCGTAGGCGCCGGTGGGGTCGGTGAGGCCGGATGGGTTGACGAGGGCGAAGCGCCAGCCGTCACGGAGCGGAACGGACCGCCGCTCTCCGACGGCGGCGCGGCGGGCTGGTGCGGCCTGGACCTCGGAGGTGCCGGCGAGGACCACCGGAGTCGCCGTGCCTGCGATCAGTACCGACCTGCGCGTCACCGTCATGACGGGTCTTCCCCTTCGTCAGGGCTCAGAAATACTCACAACTGCTCGCGACCCAACAGGTTCTGACGGCGTGACACTCTGGACCGACAAGACCGCGGCAGGCCTCTTCTGTCCGTCACGCCACATCGGCCGCAAAACCTCCCGGTGACCGGGGGCCGGGGAGCGGCGGCCGGTGCCGGTGTGCTCCAGGCGGTGTGCGGACCACCCGTACGGACTAGGCTGGGACTCTAGTGACGCAGCTGATCACTGTCAGTGTCCGCAAGGGACGCAATGGAGTGTGGCGACGATGAGGAGCCACGACGACACACCGTCCGACGGTCCGGACTACCCCTTCGACGTGACCGCCACAGCACGGGCCGTCCTCGACGCGGACGGCATCATCGTCGAGTGGAACGAGGGCGCCCGGCGCCTGCTCGGCCATGCCCCGGCGGAGGTCCTGGGCCGGCCCGCCGCGGATCTGCTGGCCCAGGGCGACGGGGCCGGGCCCCGGCCCGAGCCGACGAGCAATCGCTGGAGCGGACAGCTCGCGCTGCGCCATCAGGACGGCCGCTCCAGGCACATATGGCTGCTCGCGCACCGACGACGGTCCAAGAGCGGCGACCGCAGCGACTGGCTCCTCGTCACACCCCTCGACCGTACGGACCCGCTGCCCGACGGCGATCCCCTGACGACCGCGCTGCTTGAACAGTCCCCGTGCGCCACGGCGATCTACGACGAGCGGCTGCGACTGCGCCGGATCAACGAGGCCATGGCCCACGCGATCGGGCTCCCGGAGGACCGGATCCGCGGACTGCGGCTCCCCGAGCTCGGCGGCCGGCCGCAGAGCGAGGACCTGGAGCGACACCTGATCCGGGTGCTCCTGGGCGGGCAGCCCGAGGATGTGCAGACGTACATGAGGCTGGGCGGGGAGCGGGAGCCGCACGCCTGGCTGGCCCGCATCGCGCCGCTCACGGACTCCGAGGGCAGGGTGCGCGGCGTCTGTCTGACCGCCCACGACTTCACCGAGCAGTACCTGGCCCGTGAACGTCTGCAACTCGTCAACGAGGCGAGCATCCGGGTCGGCTCCACCCTCGACGTCAGACGCACGGCCCAGGAACTGGCCGACGTCTGCGTGCCGGCGCTCGCCGACTTCGTCAGCATCGACCTGATGGATCCGGACGAGCAGGGCGGCGAACCGTACTCCGGGCGGCTGTCCGCCCCTGTCAGCCTGCGCCGCGCCGCCCACCGATCGGTGCACCCGGGCAACCCGGAGGCAGTGGTCAAGCCGGGCCAGGTCGATGTCTACCCGGCGTCTTCGCCGCAGGCCGACTCCCTCCTCGCCGGCCGGCCCATCGTGGCCTCGGACCTCGCGTCCACGCTCTCGGAATGGCTCGCCTGGGACCGGCCGCGCTTCGAACGCGTCAAGGAGTACGGCATCCACTCGACGATGTCGGTCCCGATGCAGGCCCGCGGCGCACCCCTGGGCGTCGTCGTGTTCACCCGGTTCCGGCGGGCCGAGCCCTTCACGCCCGACGACGTCCTGCTGGCCGAGGAGGTCACGGCCAGGGCGGCCGTCTGCATCGACAACGCCCGCCGCTACTCCCGCGAACGCGCGACCGCGCTCGCCCTCCAGCGCAGCCTGCTGCCCCGGACGCTGCCGCGCACGGCCGCCCTGGAAGCGGCCTCCCGCTATCTGCCCGCGGCCCGGGCCGGGGTCGGCGGCGACTGGTTCGATGTGATCCCGCTGTCGGGGATGCGGGCCGCCATGGTCGTCGGGGACGTCGTCGGCCACGGCGTCCAGGCCTCGGCCACGATGGGGCGGCTACGGACCGCCGTCCGCACGCTCGCCGACATCGACCTGGCTCCGGACGAGCTGCTGACCCACCTCGACGACCTGGTCCTCAGGCTGTCCACCGAGGCGGGCGGCGACGGAACGACGGGCGAGGTCGGCGCCACCTGCCTGTATGCGGTGTACGACCCGATCAGCCGCCGTTGCACCCTCGCGCGGGCCGGGCATCCGCCCCCGGTGATGCTGCCGCCGGACGGCCCGCCGCGGGAGATCGACGTACCGCCCGGGCCCCCGCTCGGCCTCGGCGGGCTGCCGTTCGAGTCCATCGAGCTCACACTCGCCGAAGGGACCGTGCTCGCCCTCTACACCGACGGCCTGATCGAGAGCCGCGACCGGGACATCGACGTCAGTCACCGGATGCTGTGCCAGGCGCTGGCCCGCCCGTCGAGCTCACTGGACGACACCTGTCATCACGTCCTCCAGACGCTGCTCCCGCCGAAGGGCGTGTCCGACGACGTGGCCCTGCTGCTCGCCCGTACGCGCGGACTTCCCGCCTCTCAGGTGGCGACCTGGGACATCCCGGCCGACCCCGCCCTCGTCGCCCCGATCCGCAAACAGGTCGTCCAGCAGCTGAGCGGCTGGGACCTGGACGAGGCGGCGTTCACGACGGAGCTCGTGGTGAGCGAACTCGTCACCAACGCCATCCGGTACGGCGAGCGCCCCATCCGGCTGCGCCTCATCCACGACGCCGGCACGCTGATCTGCGAGGTGTCGGACGCCAGCCACACGGCCCCGCATCTGCGGCGCGCCAAGACCTTCGACGAGGGCGGTCGCGGACTGCTCCTGGTCGCCCAGCTCACCCAGCGGTGGGGCAGCCGGCACACGCCCGAGGGGAAGACGATCTGGGCGGAGCTGACCATGGACGAGGACTGACCGTGCGCATCATGGTGTGCGGCCGGGGCTCGGCCGGGCGCTGTGCGTCGGCTCGGGCGATTCGCCGTCCGTGTGCGCGTTGATCCACTCCATCTGGAGCGAGGTCACCGACGTCTCGAACTGCCAGCGCTGGGACGCGCCGCTCTCCCGCGTCTTGAGGACGAGGGCCGTCTCGCCCTCGTCCGCGGCGGGTGCCAGGGCCAGCTCCTTGCGGGCCAGCGGCAGCAGCTTGTCCCCACCGGTGAAGTCGTAGCGCACGTTCTTGATGTTCAGCTGCTCCTCGCCCTCACAAGCGCCCAGCCGGACCGAGGAGGCGAGGCGGGAGTCGAGGCACAGCTCCGGGGTGTCCAGGCTGCGGAGCAGGCCGTCTTCCTCGTACGACCATTGCTGCAGGGCGGAGGTGGTGCAGGTGGTGAGCACGGCCTCCGCGTCCTTGACCGCCTTGTCGCCGGCGATGCCGACGCACAGACCGTTTCCGGCATTGCGCAGCTGCCCGCGCGTGGTGCCGGACGGCGGGTCGTCGTCGCCGCTCGCGCCGCCCGAGCCGGCTCTGGACGGCCCGGCACCGGGCTCCCTGGACTCGGGTGCCTTGGAACCCGGTGCCTTGGACGCCGTCCCGGTTGCCGCGTCGGAGGGTGGCGGCGCGTCGTCCCTGTCGCCGGCCCACAGGATGAGCGGCACGGCGACGCACGCGCTCACCGCGAGCACAGCGAGGGCGAGGGTTCTCCGGCCGCGCGGGCGCCTTCCCGGCTTCGGGGGGTAGGGCGGCTGCGGGGGCGTCGCAGGCATCGACGTACTCAAGAACCCCAATGAAGTGCGGCGCTCGATCGGCCTGTCCGGCCAGTTCGCCGCGGTCGACGAGTATCTGACCGGCCGCGAGAACCTCCAGATGGTCGGCCAGCTC
>NZ_JAAKZX010000277.1 GCF_011045025.1 Streptomyces ureilyticus | reverse complement strand
GGGCACCCGGGATCGGGGGAAGCCCCGGCGGGGCCCCATCCCGAGAGCGGAAGGAGACGACGTTGCCGTTCCGGTTGTCGTCCCGAGGGTCATCAGCCACGTGTTCTCCAGGGTTGACAGAGGGTGACCGGATGGGAGATCCTCGCGCGCCCGCGCGCCCGGGCGCCCACGCGCCCGCCTTGACCTCCCGAATCCGGTCCGCCTCGGGGTGATGATGATGGTGATGACGCTTACGCGCCGTTACTGCTGTCTTGGCGTCCGGCCCAGTTCTCCAGCGTCCGCGCAAGGTCGTTCCACAATTCCGGATTGGCCTTGCAGATCGCGCGGGCCCGGTCCCACCAGGCGTCGGCCCGGCCCGCGTCACCCCGCGCCTCCACCTGGCGGCGCTGTCGCTCCTCCCAGTGGGCGGCACGACGAGCTTCGCGGGCCTGGTCGATGGAGGGCACCTGCTGCACTGATCAGGCTCCCTTCCGGTCGAACAGGTCGTTCACGCCCCGGACCGTCCGGTCAGCGGCCGGACGGTCCGGGCTCTGACCTGCGGTTTCACTACCGTCCTCCTCACCTCCATCGGGCCGGGAGGTCATCGCGGCGGCCGTCTTGTGCATCGACTTGGCGGCGAAGGCGTTCACCTTGCCGCGCCGACCGGCCTTCACCTCGGCCTTCCTTGCCCGCTGAGCAGGCAGAGCGGCCACCTCGCGGACGTGGTCGGCGTACACGGTGCGCAGTGCCTCCGCAGCGTTTCCGGCGTCACGCGAGGCCTTGACCAGCTTGTTCCACTGCTTTTCGACCTTCCGGGCCCTCCAGCGGGCGGACCACTTGCGGTCGCCTTCGACGACCTGGGAGCGCAGGACCGCTTGGAACACCGCGCGACCTCCCTCGTACGTGCTGAGGTCGGCGTTGTGCTCGCGCTGCCGGTCCAGCGTCCAGCCGGTCAAGTGCTCCAGATTGAGCAGGGGCCGGAACTCGGCAGGCAACCTGTTCAGGACGTCGTTCATGTGCTCGATCTCGGGCACGGGTTGATCTCCTCTCGGGGAAGGGGGCCCGCCGACTTTCGGGGGCAGTGGCGGGCCCGGCCCGCGATGTACGGCGCCGCGCGGGTCAGCGAGCGGCGAGGTGCTTGGTGCGGTCCGCAGGGCTCAGGAGCCCTGCTTCGTCCAGCAGCCGTACGGCTCGGTCGCGGTTGCAGCTGAGCTTCGTACGGGCGGCGTTGACGGTGACGTAGCCGCTGTCCCCTGCGGGGAGGTCCCGCAGGATCTGAATCGCCTCGGCGTCCGTATGGACACCTCCCGTACGGCCTCCCGTGCGGGGCGAGGGCGTACGGGCCGTACGGGGCTTCGCCGTACGGTCCGGCGTACGGGCCGTACGGGCGGGTTCCGTACGGCCTGCCGTACGGGCGGGTTCCGTACGGGGTGCCGTACGGTCCGGCTCGCCCCGTACGGCTGACGGCTCGTCCGCCTCGGGGGCGGATCCGGCCGACGGCTTCTCGTCGTCGTGGTCGTCCTCAAGCAGACGGTGAACCCGCCAGACGATGGCGACCACCACGAGCACGGCGACGATGATCAGGTAGACGCTCGGGTGCTTCTCGCCGTCGACCACCGTCACGCCGGTGCCGGTCATGTCGGCCACGTGGTACGTGATGTTGGTGGCGGCCATCAGGCCGAGCGCGTACGGCACGTCCTTCCGCATCCGGAAGGCAGTGACCGCGTAGACGTCCAGGCCGAGCGGAAGGGCCCAGCCCGCGTCTCCTATCGGGGTGTCGCCGAGCCCGACCATCCGGGCGAACGCCCACTCGCCGGAGGCGGTCAGGACGATCACGGCCGCCAGTGCGACCCAGATGCTTCCCTGCTTGACGTACTCGCCACGGCTCCGGGTCCGCTTGAGACTCGCCGCCCGTTTCTCGGCGACGCGTCGGGCTTCGCGTGCGGCCTCCAGCTCCCGCTTGGCCTCCCGGAGCTTGTCGTCCGCCTCCTGGCGGACTCCGCCGGCGGCGGCCCGGGCCTCCTTCTCTGCCTGCTTGCGCAGTTCCTCGAACTCGGCCGCGAGTCGCTCCTGTTGTGCCTGCCGCGCCCGCTCGTGCTGTTCGCCGAGCTTGCGGAACTCGGTCTCGATCTCCGCCCGGGCGGCGTCTACCTCCGCCCGGTGCTCCGCGAGTTCGGCGTCGATCTCCGCCCGGCGCGCGGTCAGCTCCTCGTCCAGGTCGAGCCGCGCCGACCGGCGGGCCAGCTCCAGCTCCGAGTCGAGAGCCGCCCGGGCCGTCTTGATCTCCACCGCCTGATCCTGGGCTTCACCGAGAATTCGCGCGGCGTCGTCCAAGGCCTTGCGGTAGGCGGCCTCTGCCGAGGTTCGGCGCAGGTCCACCAAGGCGTTCGCCCGGTCCTCCGCCTCGGCGAGTACGACGCTCACCTGTTTCTCGGCATCGGCGAGCAGACCCTGGACCTGATCCTCGGCGTCCGCCATGGCCTCTTGGGTCTGGCGGGCCGCGTCGATCCGGGCATCGGCGCGGATGGTGTCCGCGTCGGCCTCGGCCCTGCGCAGTCGATCCCCGGCTTCCTCGGCGGCCTCCACCAGGACGCGTTTGGCGTCGGCGGCCGCCGTCCGGCGGATCTGCTGGACGCTGTCGTTGGCGGCCCGGATCAGCTCCGCCGCTTCCTGGGCTCCGGTCCACCGGGCACCGTCGATCACGTCGGCGGTGCGGTCACGGAGATCCGCAGCCAGGCTCTCGCCGTCTTCCCGCGCTCCCGGCTTCGGCGGCAGGGCCGCCGCCTTGGCCGGGCGGCGCGGCGTCGTCGTATTCCGGGTGTTGCGGGCGGGTGACTTACGGGCCGCCACACCAACCTCCTTTCATGCGGGTGGCCGCCTCCCGGCGGCCACCACGGCGTGCGGTCCGTCAGCCCCGTACGAGGCGAGCGGCCAGTCGGCCAACGAAGTTGGCCGACTGGGAGACCGAGTCGAAGACCCGGCCGACGTACTCGACCAGCGCGTGGTCACCGGCCCGCTTGCACGCGGACTCGACGTTCGAGCACCGGTCGTCCAGCAGGTCCATGACCGCGTTCAGCCGCTGCGAGACCTTGTTCTGCGCCGCCCACAGCAGCTCGGCGACGGCGTAGAACGGCATCGCCGCCGCGGTCCACATCAGCAGCGTCAGCCGCAGACGCAGCCGGGCCACCGGACCGGGGGCGTTCGCGACCATGAGCAGGTCGTAGAGGCGGTCGAACTTTTCGGCCGACCAGGTCTCCATCGGCCCGTGCTGCTCGCGGAAGTCCTTGACGGCCTTCTTCGGCCTGTTGAGTAGGGCGTTCATACGGTGACCACCTCTCCGCCCCAGACCAGGGCGACGAATCCGCTCTTGCCGTACGTGTGCTCGGACCGACGGTTGGCCTCATTCACCTTGCGGGCGAGTTCGGCCTGTTCGGCGGGGGTCACAGCAGGTTGGAGGGGTCGGCGACGGCGGTGCCGGTCAGCACGGCCAGTTCCTCGGCCGTCACCCACTCCTGCGGGATCAGCACCCGCAGGGTGACCGTCCCCTGGCACATCGAGCCGGTGACGACGAGTTTGCCGTCGGGCAGCTGGCCCGGGCGGGCGTCGTCGATCTCCTCCAGCAGCGTCGGCAGGACCTGCACCGCGTCCGCGGTGACCCTGATCGTGGCGACGATGCGCGAGGGCGCCACCTCGAAGGCGACGCTCACCCCGAGGCGGGCCAGGTTCTGGACCGACTCGAAGAGGGGGAAGACCTCGTTGACCGCTTCCTGAACGTCCTCGGCGATCCCCGTGGACGACAGGGGCAGGTCGGCGGGCATGATGGTCATGCGGATCAGCTCCTAGCTGGTAGATCCGTGGACCCCCGGCACATATGGCGTGTGGAGCGCCGTGTCGGGGGTCGCGCCGTACGGGGGACGGCGCGGTAGGCGAGCGGGGACTTGAACCCCTGTCTCCGGAGAGCCCGAACCAGTCGGGCACGCCCTTCATGACCTGGAGCTTTGGAGTGCCGCCGGGCGGCCCTCACATGGAGAGCGCCCGGCGACATCTGGCCCAATTACTCATCTTTGGCACGCTGTTGAGTTCTCAAGGAACGAGCGGCCAGCCAGCTTCAGCCTCGAAAGACCTGGTTCCGACACCGCCATCAAGCAGGTTCACGCAGGCCAGGAAGAGCAAGGCACACCCGCCCCAGCGACTTCCCTAGTTAACTGGGGAAGTTGAGTGAGACCGTAAGCCTTCACCAGGGAAGTCGTCAACAACCGCAGCTGGAAAGGATCCTGATCGCGCGTCATGAAAACTGGAGAACTAACTCTGACCTGGGAAAAGAGAAGTGAGCACGAAAGAGTTCAACCTGCGGGATAGCTTCACTAGGCAAGTCGGGTACTCTCTTCGGCATGACAAACCGTCAACCACAGAAGCGGATGGGGGCGAAAGACATCGCCGCTGTTCTGCGCGAGCGCATCGACACCGGCGTCATTGAGCGCCAACTACCGCCGACCCGCGCTCTGGTCGAGGAATTCGGGACGAGCGCAGAGACCGTGCGAGCAGCCATCGGCATCCTGCGTGCAGAGGGGCACGTGACCAGCCAGCAGGGCAAGGGCGTCTTCGTTCGCCGTGTCGAGCCGATCGAGTTCGCCATGCACAGGTTCGAGCGCGGTAGCCGTCGGGACGACGCCAAGAGCGGTATTGACGACTGGAAGGCGGCAATCCTTGAGCTGGGGCGCATCCCCAGCCAGGACACGCCCACGGTCAGCGTGGAACGCGCGCCGGCGGATGTCGCCGCAGAACTCGGCGTGAGTCCTGGGACCTTCGTTGTCGCCCGACGCCGGATCCGTCGCGTCGACGGCGAGCCCTTCCAGCTTGCCGACAGCTGGTTTCCGACTGAGGTCGCGTTCGAGACCCCGCTCATGGACGAGGAGGACGTCACCATGCCCGGGGGCATCCTGGCGAACATCAAGGACGGTCAGTACGCCCAGGCCCGCAAGGTCGACAAGCTGCGTGCCTGGACGCTGACCGCGGACCAGGCCGTGCGTCTCGGGTTGCAGACCGGCAGCACGGTGCCGGTCTTGCGCCATGTGCGAGTCGGCTACAACGCCGCCGAAATGGCTGTCCGTTGCATGGTGACCATTGCTCCCGGTGACCTCAACACGCTTGTCTACGAGATCGAGGACTGACCCCGTGCCGCAGCTCATCCGACCGGCAAGCCCCGACGACGCCGGTGCCCTCATGAAACTTCGCATCGAGGCAGAGGAGTGGCTCGCCAACGCAGGCATCGACCAGTGGCGCGCACCGGGGTTCCGGGACCGAGCCCTCGCGAAGTGGCAGGTCGACATCACCGAGGGGCGTACCTGGGTCGTTCCGGACGGCAACGGGGAGTTGCTTGGCACGGTCACTCTCGCTCGCCCTGACTTGGACTTCTGGGCGAAGGCTGACGAGCCGGATTCTGCGGTCTACGTCGCAAAGCTCATCACAGCTCGCGCAGCAGCCGGGCAGCAACTCGGCGGGCGCATGCTCGACTGGGCTGGGGCGGTGGCACGGAGCCAGCAACTGCCGTGGGTTCGGCTGGACGTGTGGCGCGGCAACACGAAGTTGCAGCGGTACTACCTGAACGAGGGGTTCGAGCACGTGCGCACCGAGGCGCCACCGCACCGCCTTTCAGGCTGGATGGCCCAACGCTCGTCCGCGGTCGTCCTGCACGCTGACGCCCCCCTGCGGGCAGCCGACACACCGGGTTTGACAAGCTGACCACACAGCGCGCCTCGGAGGAGGACAATGCGCGAGACGCACCCCCTCCCGGGACTCCTCGGGGAGGCGCTGCGTGGAGCGGTAGCCGATTGTGGTGGTCGGCGCCCACGCTGATCCGAGTAGCCGCAACAGCGGTGAAACCAACGGAACTAGGAAGGCACCACGGCATGAACAGCTCTCAGGAAGTCGCCGACCCGCCTCAGTCTCGACGGCAGGCCGCCAGCCCGAAACTGCGTTCAGCGCTTCACGGTCCGCGATGCAAGATCGGAGGATGGCCAGTCTTCCGCAGCGGGACCACCAGCGACTACCGCCTCGGATGTCCGCGACCGGCACGAGCCCCATAAAACGGCGATGGCCGCCCTGCCTGCCAGCAGAGCGGCCATCAAATCGACTCCCGCCTCCACAGCTTGAGTCGTAGGTCGGCGATGACGCCGGGGCCCGAGCCCTGCCAGGCCCGAGGTCACCACTCACAGGATAGAACGAGCAGCGGCCGGCACGCAGCAGCGTGCCTCAGGTCACTGTCTCTTTTCCGTCACTTGCCGGTCTGCGACTCCCCAAACCATGCAGGGGAGATCCCGCACGATGTTCCAGACCCACCCCACGACACGCAGCGTCGCGTCGCCGACTCGTTCGGTCGCGCCCGCTGCGGTCTCCGCCGCTGAGGCGGTGACCAAGTGAAGCGCCCGCAGAAGGCGTTGTCCGCCGCCGCTCCGCCGGACGGCGACGAGATGCTCGATTTCTCCGGCGACATCACGGACTACTGGTCGTACACCATGGTCCGCGACTACGTGATGCTGATGCCGGGGATGACGCACACCGCGTACCGGCTCTACAGCCTGTTGCGGTCGATGATGGTCGAGGCCTCCCGCCGACCGCGGAGCGGCATGCGGCGCATGACGATCGATCAGTTGTGCTGGCTACTGCCCGGCCCGAACGACAAGCCCATGTCGGTCAGCGCCATGTACGAGGTGCTGAAGACGCTGGAGACGCTCGACCTGGTCGTCCCCAAGGACTCGGTGGAGCTTGAGGGCATCACCAAGCTCAAGGGCAAGGAGCGGGCCGCCAAGGGCATCACCCGCGGCTTCACCGTCAACGACCTGCCGCCCGACGCCGTCCACACCGGTTGGCGCAACGCGTGGGACAAGCTGGACGCGTACCGGCCGGACTGGCGGGAGAACCCGCCCCCGCCGCCCACCCACCTCACCGAGGTCGAGACCGCCCCGAACGGCCAGACCATGGCCCGGGTGCGGCAGATCGACGCCGACGGCCAGCCGTTCCAGAAAACTGGAACGGCGCAGGTCGGGGCCGATGAGGACCCTTCATTCCAGAAAACTGGATCGGCATTCCAGATTTCTGGAACGTCAGACCAGTTTTCTGGAACGGATCTCCCCCTGACCAGCGAAAACGATCACCCTCTAAGAAGCTCTCTCGAAGAAGCCTCTCTCTCTCCCGCACCGGGTGCCCCATCGGACCCCGCCATCACAGCTGAGCAAGGGACGGGAGGAGAGGAGAACTCGGCTTCGCCGGAGAACGACACCACCCCCTTGGCTGCTGCCGAGGGGGTGGACACCCACGACGACGTGCGGGTGGCGGAGGCCTGGATCGAGGCTCGCGAGCGGCACGGGCACGGCGTGCCCGCCCGGGCGCGGGTGGCGATGGTCCGTGACGCGTCCAAGCTGCTCGCCGAGGGTGTGGACGCCGAGTACCTGGTTGCCGCTGCTGCCGACATGGGCAGCCGGGGGAACTGGTTCAGCCTGCCGCGCCACCTGGAGCGGTTTGTTGCGCCGAAGGCCTCGCTGCCCGGCCAGCGTCCCGCGCTGCCGGACTGGTGCGGGAAGTGCAACGACGGCATCGAGCCCGTCCAGCCCGGTCATCGCATGCGCGAGTCGGACGACGGTCGGCTGGTCAAGTGCGAGTGCCACCCCAGCTACGGCAAGACGCCGGTGCTGACCTAAGCCCTCCGCAGCACAGCGGCGGCAGGGGAGCCCCTGGTAAGGCCCCTGCCGCCGCGCGAATCACCACATGAGGAAGGGATTCACCCATGAGCGTACCCACCCAGCACGACGGCATCGAGGACGGCGGCGGCTCGCTGTTCGATGACACCCCGGAAGCCGCGGAGGCCGTGGCGTTCGAGCGCGTCCCGCCGCAAAGCCTGGAGGCCGAACAGTGCGCGCTCGGCGGCATGCTGCTGTCGAAGGACGCGATCGGCGACGTCACCGAGACTGGGATCACCGCCCCGGCGTACTACCGCCCGGTGCACGGCACGATCCATAACGCGATCGTGGACATGTACGGCAAGGGGGAGCCGGTCGACCCGATCACGGTCGCGGGCTATCTGACGAAGTCCGGCGACATCGACCGCGTCGGCGGCGCCTCCTACCTGCACACCCTGGTGCAGTTGGTGCCGACGGCGGCGCACGCCCAGCACTACGCCGAGATCGTGGTCGAGCGGTACAAGCTGCGGCGTCTGGTCGAGGCTGGCACCCGGATCGTGCAGATGGGCTACGCGGCCGAGGGCGATGTCGCCGACATCGTCAACGCGGCGCAGGCCGAGATGCAGTCGGCGGCCCAGCTCGGCGCCGGCGGCGGGCTGGAGCGGGTCGCGACCGTGGACGACATGCTGGAGGAGTACCTCGTCAGCATGGACGCGCCGCCGCCCGAGCGCCTGCCGCTGCCGTACGCCGACCTTCAGGCCATGCTTCCGATGGAGCCCGGCGACCTGGTGGTGATTGCGGCCCGTCCGGCGATCGGCAAGTCGGTGGTGCTGCTCGACATCGCCCGGCACGTGGCGATCGAGCACGGCATCCAGGTGCTGATGTCGTCCATGGAGATGAGCCACTCGCAGCTGATGGAGCGGATCATCGCGGCCGAGGCGCGCGTTCCGCTGAACCGGGTCAAGGACCGCGAGTACCAGAACGACGACCGGCAGCGGATCTACGATGCGGCTCAGCGGATCGGCAATTCGCCGCTGGTGGTGGACGACGGTCCGGCAGCGACCATCGTCCGGCTCCGTTCGCGGCTGCGCTGGCTTCAGGCACAGGGCAAGCTCCCGGGCCTCCTGGTGGTGGACTACCTCCAGATCATGAAGGCCTCCGGCAAGGGCGGGCAGAACCGCACCGGTGAGGTGGATGAGATCGCCCGTGGTCTGAAGGAACTGGCCGGCGAGTTCAGGATCAGGGTCATCACGGCGGCCCAGCTCAACCGGGAGGTCGAGAAGCGCGAGGACAAGAAGCCGATGATGGCCGACCTGCGCGAGTCGGGGTCCATCGAGGCCGAGGCCAACGCCGTGATCCTGCTGCACCGGCCCGACGCGTACGACAAGGAGCACGAGCGGGCGGGCGAGATGGACTTGATCATCGGCAAGAACAGGCAGGGACCGACGGGCACCGTCACCGTCGCCTTCCAGGGGCACTATGCGCGCGCCCGTGACCTCGGTACGGGCTTCTGACCTGCGGAAAGAGGAATCCGACATGATCGCCACCGAAGTGAAGAACAGGTTCGTCACCGAGACCCGAGCCCAGCATATCGCCGATCGCTGGAACGCGGTCTACCCCGCGATGCGAAGCATCCTGGACGACGTGATCAAGGCTCAGCGCGGCGCCGAACGGCCCACGGTCGATGTCGCCCGCCTGGAGAGGGTCCGCCGTGAGATGGGGCAGCAGGACCGGGGCACCTTCAAGGCCTGCACCCGCAGCCCGGGCGCCTTCAGCGTCTCCCACGCGTTCAGCCAGGTGCGCAGGGTGGTGACCGTGACGTCGATCGGCCATCCGGACGCCGGCGCGATCCTCCGGCTGTGCGCCGAGCTGGCCGACGCGGTCGCCGAGGCGGCGGTCGCCAGCCGGGCCGAGTGGGAGGCAGAGCGAGCTGCGGTTCCCGCACAGCCGGTCGACGGCGGCCACCGGGACGGGGCAGACTCGGAGCAGACCGAAAGGGGCGTCACGCGATGACCGCACAGCCGATCCACCCGCACGAGCCGGAGCGGGTGGCGCGCAACGCCGAGGGCATCGCGGCCGCGCTGTCCGGCGAGCGCCGTATGGAGTTCTACCGCGAGCTGCTGGCCGCCGCCCCCGAGGAGGCCGAAGGCGTCCTTCGGCGCTGGTGGTGCGAGGCGATGCTCGACACCGACCCGGTCGGGGACCGGCTCACCGCGTCCGCGCTGGACGGGACGTTGCCGACGACCGCGGTCGCCGACCTCGTTGCCCGTCGCCGCGAGGCGGGTCTGCCCGTTGAGTGAGCCGTACGACGACGAACCGCAGGGCCTGCCGTGCGTGTTGTCGGAGGAGGTCACCTCACTCCTCCTGGACAAGGCCTTGCCCCTGGACGTGTTCGGCTCAATCATGGCCGCGACCGTCGTGATCAACGAGACCCGGGGCGAAGTGCCGGGCAGCACCGCGTCGGCGAAGTGGCCCGAGCAGCGGCGAATGCCGCTCGGCGCGGACGGCTCGCTCGGCATCGCCGAGTACGTCATCGTCGCCGACGCCGACCCGCCGCACATCGTCCTCACCCGCATCCAGCTCTACTGACCCGCCCGACACCGGGGCCCGGCGAGACACCCACCGTCTCGCCGGGCCCCTTCCCCGTTTCCCGCCGCACCGCGCGGAGTAGAGCCACGGCACCGGCGGGCCCGCGTCCCGGAGGATCGAGCACCCCGCCGACTGATTCACCTCTTAAGAGGTGAGTTGGTGGCGCGAGTGGGCACGCATCGTGCGGATTCAGGCAGCGGGGGTTCCACCCCCACACCCCCGGACCCTCCACAGAGGGGAGGGGGCGCCGCTTTTGGCTTGCGGTGCGTGGATGGTTGGGGGT
>NZ_JAAKZX010000276.1 GCF_011045025.1 Streptomyces ureilyticus | reverse complement strand
GGTCCAGGTCGGGGAGGGCGCGGGCGGTGGCGTACGACTCCGGGGTCCGGGCCGGGATCGGCACCGGGAGCCCTGGCGTGGTCCGCGGCCAGGCGGGTGCGGGCTCCGGCGCGGCGGGTCCGGTGAGTCCGTACGCCCCTGGGGTCCGGACCCGTGCCTCGACGCCGGGCTCGGCCTGCGGCGGGGCGGGTGCGGGCTCCGGCACGGCGGGTCCCGTGAGGCCGGATGCCCCTAGGGTGCGCGCCTGGGACGGAGTCTCACCCTCGGGCTTAGCCTGCGGCGAGGCGGGTGCGGATTCTGGTGCGGCGGGTTCGGTGAGGCCGTACTCCCCAGGGGCCCGAGCCTGGGACGGAGTCTGACCCTCGGGCTCGGTCTGCCGCGAGGCGGGTGCGGATTCCGGTGTGATCGGTCCCGTGAGGCCGTACGCCCCTGGGCCCCGGACCTGCACCTCGGCACCGGGCTTGGTCCACTCCAGGGCGGATGCGGATTCCGGGGCGGCCGGCCCGGCGGGACCGTACGCCCCAGGGGTCCGGACCTGCACCTCGACGCCGGGCTTCGTCCGCGTCGAGGCGGATGCGGATTCCCAGGCGACCGATCCGGCGGGACCGTACGCCCCAGGGGTCCGGACCTGCACCTCGACGCCGGGCTTGCCCCGCGGCAGTGCGGCAGGCGCCGGCTCCCGAGCCGCCGGCCCCGCGAGGATGTCCTGAGGGATCAGGACGAGGACGCCCGTGCCGCCGCGCGCGGAGGGGCGGAAGGAGATCTTCAGCCCGTACTTGCGGGCGAGGCGGCCGACGACGGCGAGGCCGAGGCGGGTACCGGTGAGGCCGCCGACCTCGGTGGTCTCACCGGAGACGGCGCGTTCGGCGCGGCGCAGCTGGACGTCGCCCATGACCAGGCCCGCGTCCTCGACGGAGACGATGACGCCGGCCGGTACTTCCTCTACGTAGACGTGTACTTCGGAGGTGGGCGGCGAGAAGTTCGCGGCGTTGTCGAGGAGTTCGGCGAGCGCGTGCATCACGCCTTCGGCGGCGTGTCCGGCGACCGCGGCCTCGCTGGCCGAGTGGAGGCGGACGCGCTGGTAGCCGCCGATCCGGCCCATCGCGCCGCGAAGGATCGACTCCATGACGATGGGCCGCGCCCAGCGGCGCCCCGAACGCGCGCCCGCGAGAACGGCGACGGAGTCGGCGAGACGGCCCGCCTGGGCGGTGCGGTGGTCGAGGTGGAGGAGGTCGGCGAGTACATCCTCGTCCGAGTGCTTCTCCTCCATGGCCCGCAGATCGGCGAGCATGCTGGTGGCCTGGGCCTGCATCCGCCCGGCGGCGTTGGCGGCGGCGGAGATGGCGGCGCCGCCCTCGGTCCTGGTCCGGCGCAACTCCTCGGCCAGGCGGGCGTTCTCCGCACCGAGGCGGGCGCGCTCCTGGGCGAGTTCAGCACTCAGGCGCGTCTTCTCCTGGGCGAACTGATCAGCCTCGTGTACGCGTTCACGCTCGAACTGCTCGGTGAGCCGGGCCTGTTCGCGCGTGGACTCCGCGGCGATCCGCGCCCGCTCCTGAAGCAGCCGCCCCGCATCGCCGGTCACCGCTTCGAGCCGGCGCCGTAACAGGCGCGCCTTCTGGGTGGCGTGGCTCGCGAAGGCGACGACGGCGCATAACAGCAGGGCGGCAGCCCCCGCACCGCACGCGAGCGGCACGCGGAACGACTCCGGGGCCGCGACCACCGCCCCGACAACGGCCAACGCGGCCGGCACGGCGGCGATCAACGGCGCGGGCACGACAGCACGCAGGCTGGGACGCTCGCCTCTGGGGTGCGCGAGGGACGGCCGATCTGTGCTGGGGCGCGCTGGAGGGATGGGCGCGGTCATGAATCGTGTCCTCGGTCGTGTCCTGGGCGGGAAGCGACACCTGGTGCTCAACTGGCGGTCACTATATGGGAGTTCGTGATCGTAATGGGAAGGTTCGGGAGTGGCCTTCACAACTCGGGCACGAACGGGAGGGGATGGGTCCAGTCCGCCTGGCGTCAGGAGCGGGCGCGCCTCCTCGGGTGGGGAACTCCACCGCGGCCTCCGGTCGGCCATCAATGCCTGACCCATGGCGCCTCGACGACGAGCTGAAGCTCACGAAAAGCGTTTGTCTCCGCGGGCAGCCGCGCCCGAACATGACAGGTCGTGACAACCTCCGACGACGCCCCCTCTCCCCCGCCCGCTGCCGGACGCTTACGCGCGCTGTTGCCGGACCTGGCCCCCTGGCGGACCTCCCCCGACTTCCGGCGGCTCTGGGTCGCCGGAATCGTCACCAACTTCGGCAGCTTTCTGACCTTCGTGGCGCTTCCGGTGCAGATGAAGGAGCTCACGGGGTCCGCGGTGGCCGTGGGCGCGATCGGGGCCGCGGAGCTTGTACCGCTGATCGTCTTCGGGCTGTACGGCGGTGCCCTGGCCGACGCCCTGGACAAGCGGAAGCTGATCCTCTGGACCGAGGTGGGGCAGGGACTGCTCAGCGCCGGTCTGCTGGTCAACGCGCTGCTGCCGGATCCGATGGTGTGGCCGCTGTACGCGGTGGCCGCGTTGTCCGCCGCGCTCGTCGCGGTGCAGCGGCCCGCGCTGGACGCGCTCGTGCCGCGCATCGTCCCGCACGAACACCTGCCGGCGGCCGCCGCGCTCAACTCCCTGCGCTGGACGGTCGGCGGTGTCGCGGGCCCGGCCGTCGCGGGCCTCGTCGTGGCGTACGCGGGCCTCGGCTGGGCCTACGCCGCGGACCTCGCCACCTTCGCGATCTCGGTCGTCCTGGCCCTGGGCCTGGCCGCGTCACCGGCCGCCCACCAGGCGGCCAAACCGTCCCTGCGGTCCATCGCGGAGGGCGCGCGCTACGCGTGGAGCCGCAAGGAACTCCTGGGCACGTACACGATCGACCTGGCCGCCATGTTCCTCGCCTTCCCGCTCGCCGTTCTCCCGTTCCTCGCGGACGACCTGGGCGCCGAGTGGTCCCTCGGCCTCATGTACGCCTCCGTCCCGGCCGGCTCCCTCCTGGTCAGCCTCACCAGCGGCTGGACCTCACGGGTCCACCGCCACGGCCGGATGGTGGTCCTGGCGGCGGCATGCTGGGGCCTGGCGATGGTGGCCGCGGGCTCGGCCCACAACGTCTGGCTGGTGCTCGGCTTCCTCACCCTGGCCGGCGGCTTCGACATGATCAGCGGAATCTTCCGCGCGGCCATGTGGAACCAGACGATCCCGGACGAGCTGCGCGGCCGCCTCGCCGGTATCGAGCTGCTCTCCTACTCGGTGGGCCCCCAACTGGGCCAGGTCCGGGCGGGCACCATGGCCGCCTTGACGACCGTACGCACCTCGATCTGGTCCGGCGGCCTGCTGTGCGTGGCCGCGGTAGGGGCCCTGGCCCTCTGCCTCCCGAAGCTCATGACCTACGACGTACGGACGAACGAGCACGCGGCACGGCTGAGGCAGGCCCGTGAGGCGGCCGCGCCCGCGGGGCAAGCTCCGTAAGCACGCGGGCGCCTCGCGCGGCCACCTCCTCGGGAGGGGTCCCAGGGCCGGCGGTTTACAAATGCCGGACGGATTCCCCACTTGAAAGCAGGAGGTCCACTGATGAGCACGCGTATGAGCCGGCGAGCCGCGAAGACTGCCCTGACGCTGACCACGGCGGGCGCACTGGGCTTCGGCCTGATGACACCGTCCGCGTCGGCCGCCAACGGGCCCTGCTACGACGGGCGGTGCCAGGGCACCGTGTCGGCGCCCAAGACCATCAAGGTCAACAGCAACAAGTTCGGGTTCGGAAAGCTGAAGATCACGTCCATCAGCTCCCGGTCCGTACGGATGTCGGCCGCCGGCGGGGCACTCACCGGCAGCACCAGCCCCGGCGGCGTCGTCCAGTTCAACAACCTCAAGATCTGGGTGAAGTCGGTCTCCGGCAGCAAGGCCAAGCTCCAGCTGTTCCCCACGCGCTACTGACCCTGTCTGGGTCCGTACGGGCCTGTCCGGGTCTGGGCCCGGACAGGCCCGTCGTCGAACCCCGGCGCGTTCGCCTGACGTCCGACGCCGGGTTCGCCGTCTCATCCGACGGACGACGTTTCGCCCAGGTTTCCGGGAGCGGATAGGCTCCCAGCGTGGCTGAGATCCAGATTCCCGCTGACATCAAGCCCGCCGACGGACGTTTCGGCTCGGGCCCCTCCAAGGTGCGGACGGAGGCGCTGGACGCGCTGGCCGCCACCGGTACGTCCCTCATGGGCACCTCCCACCGCCAGGCCCCGGTCAAGAACCTCGTCGGCAAGGTCCGCGAGGGCGTACGCGACCTCTTCTCCCTCCCCGAGGGGTACGAGGTCATCCTCGGCAACGGCGGCTCCACCGCGTTCTGGGACATCGCGACCCACGGGCTGATCGAGAACAAGTCGCAGCACCTGAGCTTCGGCGAGTTCTCGTCCAAGTTCGCGAAGGCGGCGAAGCTCGCCCCCTGGCTGGCCGAGCCGACCGTCATCGCGAGCGACCCGGGCACGCACCCGGACCCGCAGGCCGAGGCGGGCGTGGACGTCTACGCGTTCACCCACAACGAGACCTCCACCGGAGTCGCGGCCCCCCTCAAGCGGGTCCAGGGCGCCGACGAGGGCGCGCTGGTACTCGTGGACGCGACGAGCGGCGCCGGCGGCCTCCCCGTCGACATCGCCGAGACGGACGTCTACTACTTCGCCCCGCAGAAGTCCTTCGCCGCCGACGGCGGCCTGTGGATCGGCGTCTTCTCCCCGGCCGCCATCGAGCGCGCCGAGCGGATCCACGCGAGCGGCCGCCACGTACCGGAGTTCTTCTCGCTCCCCACCGCGATCGACAACTCCCGCAAGAACCAGACGTACAACACCCCGGCCCTCGCCACCCTCTTCCTCCTCAACGACCAGCTGGAGTGGCTCAACGGCCAGGGCGGCCTCGACTGGTCCGTGCGCCGCACCGCCACCTCCGCCCGCACCCTCTACGGCTGGGCCGAGGACCTCAAGTACGCGAACCCGTTCGTCACCGACCCGGCCAAGCGCTCCCAGGTCATCGGCACGATCGACTTCTCGGACGAGGTCGACGCCGCCGCCGTGGCCAAGGTCCTGCGCGCCAACGGCATCGTCGACACCGAGCCGTACCGCAAGCTCGGCCGCAACCAGCTCCGCGTGGCGATGTTCCCGGCGATCGACCCGGCGGACATCGAGGCCCTGACGAAGTGCATCGACTACGTCATCGAGCGGCTCTGACCACAAACGTACGACCTTGAAGGGCGCCCGGTGACCATCACCGGGCGCCCTTGTCGTGCGGCTCGAGTAAGCCGGGCCCGCGCGTCAGGAGCCGTCGCCGTTGCCGTGGTTGCCGCCAAGGGGCCCGAACTGGCGGGCAAGACTGTCCATGTCCCACTCGACAGATCCGTCGACGACTGCTCGACATCCGGCGGAAGTCGGACGCCGATCTGATCGGAAAGTCTCGCGATGTCGTCCGGACTGGCCGGCCCCGGCAGCTCCTCGTCAGTCGCATACCGTGCCAGCCACCGCTCGATCTTCTCCCACGACTCATTGATCGTCACCGGGCCGCTCCCTTGGAATGCCGCGTCACATGGTCGGCCATCAACGAATGGCCATGAGTGGCGACGTCACGATGACGCTGCGTAACAGCGGACGGCCACCGTCTGGTGTGGGCTCCACTGTTGCTCGACTGTGGCCATCAGCTCCCAGCCCAGCCGCTCATACAGGGCTGCCGCCGCGGTATCGGATGCGACGACGTCGAGCACCGGATGCAGGCCACGACGCCGTGCCTCCTCCACTGCCTGGCCGATCAGCAGTGCACCGATCCGATGCCCCCTCGCCTGCGGAGCAACGAACAGCCTGCTGACCACGGCGGTCATACCCCGCGTCGCCCCGTTCCGCTCGCTCCACAACATCGGAGCCAGATCGCCTTCGTCGCCTTGCGACAAACTGATGTGCCCGACCAGGCCGCCTTCGAGTTCGGCAACCCAGGAGCCCAGCAGGGGACCGCGTGACAGCCACTCGCCGGGCTGATCCGGCCAGTTCACCGGATAGCCGTCGCGTGCGTGGACCTCCGCGAGGACCCGTACGCACTCCTCGGCATCGCCATCGGCCCGCCGCCGGACGCAGCGGCTCGGCCTCTTCTCATCAGGCGCCCTGGAGTTCTCGATGTTCACTCCGGAATAGGAACACAGGGCATAGAGCCACAGGGGTACGGATGCGCAACCAGCCAAGAACATGGCGCGAGTTGCTCACGGCTGGGTCACGTACTGGCGCTCGTAAGTGAAGCGCCCGGCACTTTCCCGTGCCGGGCGCCCCCATCTCCGTACCGCCGAAATCATCTGCTGAGCTTCTGGAAGCGCCGTACCGCCAGCGGCAGGAAGATCGCCGTCAGGATCACCGGCCACAGGCCCGACATCAGCAGCGCGTGCTGCTCGACCCACGCGTCGCCGCTGCCGACCGGGGTGCCGAACAGCTCGCGCGTGGCGGCGGCCGTCGACGAGATCGGGTTCCAGGCCGCGACGAAGCCCAGCCAGTCCGGCATCAGTTGGGGTGCGACGAAGATGCTGGAGATCATGGTCAGCGGGAAGGCGACCGCGAACAGACCGCCCGCCGCCTCCGGGTTGGGCACCAGGAGGCCGAGCCACACGCCGAGCCAGATCAGTGAGAGGCGTAGCCACAGCAGCAGGCCGAAGGCGAGCAGGAAGTCCAGACCGCCGTCCGGCCGCCAGCCCATGGCGACCGCGGTGAGCATCAGGATCGTCAACTCCGCGCAGGCCATGATCAGATCGGTGGCACCGCGTCCGGCGACGACCGCGGACGGCGCCATGGGCATGGAGCGGAAGCGGTCGATGACGCCGTTCGTGGAGTCGTACACGACGAGCGTCGCGGTGTTGATGAAGCCGAAGGCCATCGTCATCACGAACATGCCGGGCATCAGGAAGTCCTTGTAGTCCCCGCCGCCGGGCACCTTCATCGCGCTGCCGAAGACGTACCCGTAGAGGAGGACGGAGAGGATCGGGAAGCCCAGCATCCAGGCGATGTTGACCGGTTGGCGCTGGTAGTGGGTGAGGCCGCGGCGTACGACGTTCCAACAGTCGGCGAGGGCCCAGTAGACACGACCGTGGCTGTTCTCTCCGGTCGTCAGGTCGAGCGCGCTCATGCCGCCGCCCCTTTCCTGGAGTCCTTGGAGTCCTTGGAGTCCTTGGAGTCCTTGGAGTCCTTGGGGTTCTGAGGGTCCTGGGGGTCCTGGGGGTCCTGCGGGTTCTCGGAAACGTCCGTACGGTGCCCCGTCAGGCGCATGAAGACGTCGTCGAGGCTCGGCCTGCGCAGCCCGATGTCCTCCACCTGGACCCCCTCGTCCTGAAGGGTCCGCGCGACCTCGGTGAGCGCCGAGACCCGGTCGGTCACCGGTGCGTGCACCTTCAACTCGTTCTCGTCCGTCTCCGGTTCGGCGTCGGAGACCTTGGCGATGACCTTCACGGTGCGGGCGATGTCCGCGCGCTCGGCGAGGACCACCTCGATGCGGTCGCCGCCGACCGTGTTCTTCAGCCCGTCCGGGGTGTCGTCGGCGATGGCGCGGCCCTGGTCGATGACGGTGATGTGCGAGGCGAGCTTGTCGGCCTCCTCCAGGTACTGCGTGGTCAGCAGCACAGTGGTGCCGCCGGTCACCAACGCCCGTACGGATTCCCAGACTTCACCGCGACCGCGGGGGTCGAGCCCGGTGGTCGGCTCGTCGAGGAACAGCACGGTCGGGGTGAGGATCATCGAGGCGGCGAGGTCCAGGCGGCGCCGCATGCCGCCGCTGTACTTGCCGACTCCCTTGTCGGCCGCGTCGACCAGGTCGAACTGCTCCAGCAGCTCACCGGCCCGCAGCCGCGCCCTGCGTCCGCCCAGGTGGAACAGCCGGCCGAACATCTCGAGGTTCTGCCGCCCCGTCAGCACCTCGTCCACGGCCGCGTACTGACCGGTGAGGCCGATCCGGGCCCGTACCTCCCGCGGCTGCCGTGCCACGTCCAGACCGGCCACCTGGGCCTGCCCGCCGTCGAGCCTGATGAGCGTCGACAGGATGCGGACGGCGGTGGTCTTGCCCGCGCCGTTCGGCCCGAGCAGGCCGTGGACGGTTCCCTCCCGCACCGCCAGGTCGAAGCCGTCCAGTGCGCGCTTCTCCCCGTACCTCTTCTCGAGCCCTTCGGCCCGGACCGCGTAACCGCTCATGTGCACCCCTCCCGTGATTCCCGAACCACCCTGAATCCCTCCCGCAACCCAAAACTGAGTACGCCGTACTCTTTTGAGAGTACACCGTACCCAGTTTCCGGTCCAAGGGATTATCCTGAAGCACATGGCGAGCACGTCGGGTCCGGACACCAGTGGCAGCGGAGACATCGTCCGCACCCTCCACCTGCTGTGGGACACGGGCAAACGCCCGAGCCGCGGCCCCAAACCGGGACTGACACTCGACCGGATCGTGGAAGCGGCCATCCAGATCGCGGACACGGAGGGCCTGGAGGCCGTCTCGATGCGCCGGCTCTCCACGGAGCTCGGCACCGGCACGATGTCCCTGTACCGCTACGTCCCCGGCAAGGGCGAGCTGCTCGACCTGATGCTGGACCGCGTACAGCGCCCCGGGGACGAGGCCGCGCTCGGCGAGGACTGGCGCGCGACCCTGGCGGCCCTGGGCCGCGAGACCCTCGCCCTCTATCGGCGCCACCCCTGGTTGCTGCAGGTGAACCAGACCCGTCCGGTACTCGGCCCGGGCGCCGTCGAGAGCCTGGAACTGGTGCTCGCCCGTATCAAGGACATGGGCCTGACCGACCCCGAGCTGATCTCGGCGATCGTCATGATCGAGGGGTACGTCGTCGGGGCGGCCCGCACTCAGCTGTACGGGAAGGAGGCGGAGCGGAAGTCGGGCCTGACGGACGCGGAATTCTGGGGGGCTCAGACCCCGGTTCTGGAGAAGGTCCTGGCCACCGGCCGTTACCCCGTTCTCGCCTCGCTCAGCGACGACGCCTTCAGCTACGACTTCGACCACTTCGAGTTCGGGCTCCAGCGGATCCTGGACGGGCTGGAATCGCTCGTCGCCCGTCGCGGCAAGGCCGCAGGCAGCGAAGCCCGGCGCGGCAAAGAGTGACGAACAGGCGACGCCGGTTGGGCAGTTCGGAGAGTTCGGTCACATGGTCGTCGCCGCCCGCGCTGACCCCTCCACCCGGTCGTGCCCGGTTGGTGTCCAGGTGACCGGGTGCTCAGGACCTCCGCCTCAGCAGCCGCTTGAGCCCGTAGAGGAGGACGAGCCCGGCACCGAGAGCGATGGCGACCCTCTCGAGGTTGTCGTTCGACCCGGCACCGTCGCCGTCGGCGGCCGAACTCCCGTCCCCCGAGGGGGACTTGCTGTCTTCCGCACCGGGGACACTGCCGGCCTCGACGGAACTCTGCTCCCCCTCGGTCCCGTACAGCAGCGTCGACCCGTCCGGGGTGTACGTCACCGACTCGCCCTGCCCCTGGAGCGGCACGCTCAGCCGGCCCTGTCGCTTCGGCTTCCCGTCGTTCCAGTCGTACGCGATCCCGCCGAAGTAGCCGCGTACGGCGAGCTGCCCGCCGTCGGGCGAGAAAGCGGCGTCGGTGGTCCACAGGTCGATGGGGGCGACGGGCTTGAAGACGTTCGTGCCGGAGGAGGAGAGCTGCGCCGGCCCGTCGTACAGGTGCCCGCCGTCCTCCAGCTTGTCGATGATGTAGACGCGCCCGGTCTTGGGGTGGACGACGAGCGACTCGGCGTCGCGGGGTCCGTCGGAGTACTTCACCACGTACTGCGTGGCCTGGACCGTCTGGTCCTTGAGCTGCTTGGGCTCGGGGAGCCGGTAGACCCACACGTAGGACCACTCCACACCGTCGTTGTCGCCGATGTCGCCGACGTAGATCTCGTTGTCCGGGCCGATGGAGATGGCCTCGATGTCGCGCGGGGTGCCCACGCCCGTCATGGTGATCCTCGCGACGGTGTCGCCGGTCTTGCTGTCGATGGCGTAGAGGTAGGCGCCCTTGTCCTGGTCGTTGTGGGTCCAGTAGATCCCTTTGTGCTGGCGGGAGGCGGCGAGACCGCTGGACTCGGTGATCCCCGGATCCTTGATCGTGAACCCCTCGGAGCCGTCGTCGCCATCGGCGGCGACGGCGGGCGCGCCGAGCGCGAGGACGAGCAGGGCTGAGGCGAGGAACGACAGCGAACGGCGCATGACCCCAAGCGTGCCATCCCCGCCCGGCGTACACGCACGGTGTTCAGCTTCACACCGTTCCTAAAGACTGAGCGGGAGTGAGTCCTGGTGCCAGGACTCATGCTCAGTCGCGTGCCCCGAACGGTGTTGGGCCCGCTGGTCACCCGCTTTCGCTCCACCGCCGGGCGGCGCGCATCCGGTGCGCGGTCCGGGAAAGTGGGGGCGGGGTTCCTCACGCCTTCGGGTCTCCGGTCGGGCCTGGACGGTCCGATGCCCACCACGATCACTCCGGTCGGGGTGGGGCGGTGCCGTGCCGCCAACTCCCGCAG
>NZ_JAAKZX010000275.1 GCF_011045025.1 Streptomyces ureilyticus | reverse complement strand
GTGGGGCTTCGGGTGAGGCCGGCGCTGGGGGCGCGGTGTCGAGGACCTGACTCACGGGCGCTCCTTGCACTCGGCGGCGTTACGTCGCGACGGGACCGTATCGTCGCAACGCGAGCGTAGGTCGATGCGACGTCGAAACGCAACCGTCTCGTCGATACGTGCCCGTCCAACGCTCTCGTCGGGACGCAACCGTTTCGTCGAAACGCCCTTATGCTCTGCCGCATGACGACGAACCCTGACGGGAAATCCGAGGGAAATGCCGACGGAGCCGCCCAGGGCTCCCAGCAGCCGCGCCGTAGGGCTCCCGCCGGGGCGGCCGTACTCCGCGAGGATGTGACGGAAGCCATCCGGTCGGCCGTCTTCGAGGAACTCGCGGCCGTCGGCTACGCCCGGATGTCCATAGAGGGGATCGCGCGGCGCGCGGGCGTAGGCAAGACGGCGGTCTACCGCCGGTGGCGTTCCAAGCTGCACCTGGTACTCGACCTGGTGTCGGCGATCGCGGTACAGGGCTTGCCGGCACCGGACACCGGCACCCTGGAGGGCGACCTGCGGCTGCTGTACGAGGTCACGTCCCGAGCCCTCCGCCACCCCGTGGCCTCGCAGGTCATCCCCGACCTCCAGGCGGAGGCGGCCCGCAACCCGGACATCGCGGAGGCCATGCAGAAGGCCCTGCGGGAAGGCCAGGAGGGCGTCGCGAGCGGCATCGTGGCGGCGGCCGAGCGACGCGGCGAGGTCCGTATGGGCATCGACGACGAACTGGCCCTCGACCTCATCTCCGGCCCGCTCTACTGGCGCTCGGTGGTGATCCGCGACCCGAAGCTGCCGAAGGACTATCTGGAGAAGCTGACGCGGGCCACGGCGGCGGCGCTGAAGGCCTTGTAGGCGGTGTGGCCCTTGCCGCGGGGCGTGCGGTGGCCGGGCGCGTGGTAGCCCGTGTTGCAGACCGGGAGCCGGATCGTTGTCATCCGTGACTCACACCTCGGGCTCGCGCTGGCGCATACTGGTTTCACGATGACGAAGCCTTCCGCGCCCCGGCGCCATCTGCCCACCAGTCCCTTCAAAGCTCCGGTTGCCCCGGTCGCCAAGCACTTCGCTCTGGGCGACCGCGTGTCGCACGACCAGTTCGGCCTGGGCACGATCGTCGGCGTCGAAGACGGCGTCGCGATGCTCGTCGACTTCGGTGCCCGCCAGGCCCGAATCGTCAGCCCCTACACCCGCATGGACAAGCTCTGACGAAGCCCTGACGGGCCCCGTCGGCAACGCTCGCCGCGGAGTGGGACAGCAGTCCCGCCCGCGGCGAACGCATCTCCGCCCCCGTGCCGTGCCTACCGAGCCAGCCGCTCGGCCAGCCCCACCAGCTCCGCCGCCCGCAGCACCCGCCCGCCGAACCCGGGCAGCGGGACGTGCAGCGGCTCGGTCCACCGCGACGGGATGGCTTCGGCTCCGTACACCGCCCCGGCGAGCCCACCCGTGACCGCCGCCACGGTGTCGGTGTCCCCGCCCAGATCGACGGCGGCCCGCACCGCGCCTTCGTACGAATCGGTCGTACGCAGCGCCCACACGGCGGATCCGAGGCAAGGCCACACGGCCCCGTTGAACTCGGTCGCCTGGTCGGGATGCCAGTCCGGCGCGAGGACGACCGCGTACCGATCCCGATGATCCGGATGTACGAGATCCAGGGCGTCCGGTAGCGCGCGCAGCGAGTCGCTCCCGTTCAGGGCCACCCGGACCAACTCGTGGAAGAGCGCCGTCCCCTCCCAGGCCGCCCGGTCGCCGTGGGTGAGCGCGGCGATGCGACGGCCGGCGTCCATGGTGGCCTCGGTGCCATCGCCCGCGAAGTACACCGCAGAGGTGGCCGCCCGCATCAACGCCCCGTTCCCCGCGGCCCGTTGGCTGACCTGGAAGTGGAGCGCGGCGGCGAAGTCCCACGGCTCTCCGCTGGTGAGTACGTCCTCGGTCTGCAGCCCGATGTCCTTGGGCTCGGACACCGCCCACCGCTGGAACCGCCGGAAGATGTCGGCCAGTTCGAGCCCACGGCACTCCAGCAGCGACTCCCCGACGAGCACGGCCATCTGCGTGTCGTCGGTGGCTTCACCGGGGTCCCAGCCGCCGCCTCCGCACATCTCGCCGCCGCCACCGGGCGACGGAAACCGCGCCGAGAACGTCCCTTCGGGCCCGAATTCGAAGGGCGCCCCCAGAGCGTCCCCGACGGCGGAACCGAGTACGGCGCCGAGGGCGCGTGATGTGGGGTCCGTCGGCGTCATCGTGAGGCGAGGCGGCCGGACTTGAGGGTTGAGAGGAGGGCATGCAGGGGGGTGGGGCTGGTGGTGAGGAGTGCTGCGGGATGGTCGCTCTCGCGGAGGTGTATCGCGATGTTGGTGGCGGCGAGTTCGATGCAGTCCTCGCTTGAACCACCACCGGAGAACGTCGACTTCTGCCACTGGATGGGGGCGGACACGTTGGGAGCCTTTCAGAGTTCCGTGGTGATGTGAGTAATGAGGTCTTGGGACTGCTTCGGCGTCAGGGCTGTGGTGACGACCTGGTCGAAGCGCCTCCGGTATTGCTGGAGCAGAGACTCGGCATCGAGGAGCTTGCCCCCGTGGGCGGTGTCCAATTGCACCGTGTCGAGTTGGGGGACGGGGCCGCGCACGTAGAGCATGGAGTGTCCGGCTCCGGCGAAGTCCTCACTGTCAAAGGGGACCACGCGTACGGTCACGTGATCTAGCGCGGAGAGTTCAAGGATGCGTTCGAGCTGGGCTCGTGCAGTCTTCCGGCCGCCAACTCGGATGCGAAGTGCGGCCTCATGGATCACGGCCTCGTACGGCGTCGCATGCTGACCGGTGATGATCTGCTGTCGACATGTGCGGAACTCGACGTGTGCGTCCTGATCCTTACGCGGCAAGTCGGGCGACGCGAAGCGGAAGACGGCTCGCATGTGGTCCTCGGTCTGGAACAGCCCTGGGATATGAGCCACTTGGAAGGTGTGGACGCCTACGGCGTGGTGTTCGAGCTCTGCCAGGTCGAGCCCGCCGGGATGGATTACGCCCCGGAAATCTTCCCACCAGCCTTTCCCGCGCTCAGTGGCCATGACGACCAAGGCATCGATGTACGCGGCGTCGTCACAGGCGCAGTGTGCTGCCAGGCGGCGAATGCGCTCTTCGCTGATGCCGCTGCGGCCGGTTTCCACGGCGCTCTGCTGCATGGGATTCGAGCCCAGCAGCGCGGCTGCGGCGCGAGCTGTCACTCCCGCGCGCTCGCGCATCTTGCGCAGCTCGCCCCCCAGACGCTCCTGTCGGGCGGTAGGGGTGCTCCTTGGCGGCATTGGTGCTCTCTCCCTGGTGGTTTGGCTGAACGAGTATGCCGGTCAAGCGCGACCCGGTCACCGAAAAGTGGGCAGTTTTCGGCGTTAGCTTGTGCCGTCACTAGGTTACGCCCTACCTTCAGTGTTGAAGCTGACACGCTGCGTCGCGGTGGTCGTCGGCTGCTCAACTCACCCATGCCCAACGCCAGTTGGAAGCGCACCCGTGTGAAGTCGACCCCACGGGCAATGACACCAGCCGGCGCCCTACCCCTTATTGCTCCCTCCTCCCTGCAACGGAGTTGATCCTCCATGCCCGAATACACTCTCTTCTGCCCCTCCCTGGACACCACACCCCGCGTCGCCCGCGACTTCGTCGCCTCCGTCCTGCGCTCGCAGCAACTCGGCGACCTCGTCGACGACGCGGCCCTGTGCACCTCCGAACTCGTCACCAACGCCTGCGTACACGCCAAGGGGGCCGACGCGGTGTTACGGCTGGCTGTCGGTGAACCACTCGCTGCGGTCCGGGTCACCGTCTACGACGGCGATCTGCAGCCCCCCGTTCTGAGAGAGGGCTGCCACGGCGAGAGCGGGCGCGGCATCTGGCTAGTGGACGCACTCACCGCGGGGAGATGGGGCACAGAACCCGACGCCGCACACTCCGTCGGCCCGCCCCCGCGAGGGAAGGGCGTCTGGTTCGAACTCGGGGCGCCCGGCCTGTCCGGCTTCTGCCGAGAAGGGGCCGAGGGGTGAGGGCACAGCCGGTGCATCATGATGGGCCGATCATCCCGATGCCGCCCCTGACCAGGGACGCGTTGCGTGAGGCGGTGAAGCGGGTGAGCCTCGTGGACCTGCCGCAGTTCGACCTGGAAGCTGGGCGAGCGTTCGACCAGGCCAGCCAGACCGGGGGTACGGCCCCGCTTCAGCGCTTCCTGAAACGCTGGGGCGTCTTCGTGGCGATCGAGCGGGATCCGGCACGGGCGGCCCGTCTGCACGAGGCGGAGCGGATCTCCCAGGACGAAACAGTCGACGAAGCCACGTTCCGTGCCGCCATGGCGGAGATCAACAGGACTCTGCGCGAGGCCGGGCGGGAGATCGAGGCTTGAAAGACCAACATGCGGAACGCTGCTTGGAGCCACCGAATCCGTACGTCTATCGGCTGGTCATCGTTCCGGAGGTCCGGAGCTGGCTGCACCAGCTCAGGCGGGACGACCCGGACACGCTGAAGCACATCACCGCCGCACTGACTCGGCTGCAAGAACGGGGGCCAGGGCTGGGGCGCCCGACAGCCGATCGGATCACAGGGTCCCAGTACGCGATGAAGGAGCTCCGGCCGCGCTCCGGCAGCCGGGTATCCATTCGCATGCTGTACGTGTTCGACCCCCAGCGTCAGGCGGTTGTGCTCGCCGCCGGTAACAAGGCAGGAAACTGGACCGGCTGGTACGACGAGTCGATCCCGATCGCCGAAGAGCGATATGAGCGACACTTGAAGGAGATGGAGGAGGGCCGAGGATGAACACCCACGAAGCGGGCGTCTACGATTCCCCTGATGACCTGCTCGCCGAATTCTTCGATGACCCCGCCGATCGCGAAGGGGTCAAGCGGGAGGCCGAGCGCCTGGCCGCAGAAGAACGCGGTGCCCGGCTCGTCGAACTCCGCGAGCGAGCCAGCGCCACCCGTGAGGACGTCGCCCGCCGTATGGGCGTCGAACTTGCCCGAGTCATCAATCTGGAATCCGGCGCCTTCAGCCTTCCCCGCGTCGACCTTTCCCGCATCGGCGAGCTAGAGACCAGCACCTCGGACGAGCTGATCCCCCTCGCCCAGCTCATCTTCGACCTCGCCGCCTACATCCAGGCCATCGGGGGAGATGTACGGATCGAAATCACGCAACCCGGCGGGCGGGTCCGATTCCTCCCCGCCGCCGCGGACCGCATCAACGCTGACCTTCTGCACACGATCCTGAAGCAGAAACCGGAAAGCCTGAAGGTCGTCGCCGACATGGACGGCTTCCGCACCGAAGTCGCCTGACGCAGAGCGCCTGGCAAACGATGGTCAGCGCAGTTGCCGCGTGGCCGCTCGATCGACCGGCGCCGGTCGATTGTGCTCTGACTTCCCGAGCACGTCAGGCTTCGCCAGAGGGCGCGGCATGGGCATCCCAGACCCCAGTTGCGGCCGTCTCGTGTGCATACTCCGCGAAGTCGCGTGGCGGGCGGCCGAGAACGCGTTCGACGGTGTCGGTCACCTGGGACCTGCGGCCGTCGAAGACCTCGGTCATCAGGTCGGTCAGTTGCGTTGCGTACTCGGGCGGCACGCCTCGTTCGGTCAGGGATGAGATGAACTGGTCGGGCGTGACCGGCAGATAGCGGATCTCCCTGCGGGTCGCGCTCGCTATCTCGGCGACGGCGTTGGCGAAGGTGAGTAGGCGTGGGCCGGTCACGTCGTGGATTTGGCCGACGTGGCCGTTCTCGGTCAGGGCCGCGATGGCGACATCCGCGATGTCCTCCGCGTCGGTGAACGGTTCCGCGACGTCGCCGGCCGGAAGGGCGACCACACCAGACCGGACCAGTTCTACGAGGAATGCCTCGCTGAAGTTCTGCGTGATGAACCCCGCCCGCACGATGGTCCACTCCGCACCCGAGTCCCGTACCGCCTGTTCGCACCGCTCGGCCTCGTCGGCACCGCGGTCGGCAAGCAGGACGAGGCGCCGGACGCCGCAGGCCACTGCCAGGTTGGCGAAGGAACCCACGGTCCTGGCCGCGCCGGGGAACGCCGCGTCAGGGTAGAAGGCCACATACGCCGCGTCCATGCCTCGTAGCGCTGGTTCCCACGTGGTGTCGTCCTGCCAGTCGAAAGGCGGATCGGCGCGCCGTGAGCCAATCCGCACCGGCACGTCACGCGCTTGGAGCCCGGACACGACGCGGCGTCCGGTCTTCCCTGTTCCTGCGAGGACCAACGTTGTTGGCGCTGTCGCTGTCATGATCCACAGTCCACCGGATCGCCGGGCTAGGGGCCACGATCGAGGCTAACAAAGCCGGCGCGAGGCCCAGTGGGTTGCCGCTGTCGGCGGTTGATCAGCCCTGCGGGGTTCGGACGTGGCTGGTCGCCCATTCGAGCGCGTAATCGGCTACCTGTTCCCAGCCGGGCTCGACACCGGTGAAGTGTGAGCGGTCCGGGAACTCGTAGGTCTCGGTCAGCGCCTCGGAGTTGCGGTACTTCTTCGCGTTCGAGCGGATCACCGAGGGCGGCATCAGGTGGTCCTTGCCGCCGATGATGAACAGCAGCGGTGCCCGGTCGTCCAGGTCGTAGTCGACCCAGGTCTCCTGGTGGCCCGGCTTCCAGTTGGCTATCAGGCCGTAGGCCCACACCCAGCTGCCGGGCGCCGGGATGTGGAGGCGGTCGTACGCCGCGTCGGACTCCTCCCGGCTGCACGTGTTGGCGAACGCGTAGTGGAACTGCTCCCGGGTGAAGCCCACCGCGCGGTGCCGGTTGGCCGGGTTGGCGAGGATCGGGAACAGGGACTTGATCTGGGACGGCGGGTTCACCCGCACACCCTCGGGTGGCGCCGAGTCGATCGTCACGGCGGCGGCGCCCAACCCTCGGTTGACCAGGAGTTGGGTGAAGGTCCCGCCGAAGGAGTGGCCCATGATGATCGGCGGACGGTCCAGGCTCTCGACCACGTTGCTGAGATGGTCGAGGGTTTCGGGGACGGATGCCGCGGCGATGATCTCGGGCTTTTCGCGCAGCGCCTCCACCTCGATCTCGAACCCCGGGTACGTCGGCACGACCACCTCGTAGCCCTTCGCCCGGTAGTACTGCGCCCAGCGATCCCAGCTTCTGGCGGTCATCCAAAGCCCGTGGATCAGCACAATCGGCGGGGCATTGGTCGTCGGCTCGCTCATGGTCCTCCTTCCGATTGCGGGCTGTAACAATCGTCGACCTCGAACAGCGGTCGTACAACCGCAGCGATGAAGTGGCGGCCCACCGGCGCACGTTCTGCACCGCCGCCCACTCCGGGGGCGCCGATTCCGGGCCCCACAGCCGGCCCTCCACCTGCTTCGGCCTCGGCTCGGGCAGCAACAGCGCAGTGGTGGTACGGGCTGGGGAGTGCGCCTGCACGGATGCGATCAAGACTCGGAGGGACGACGCTGTTGCTTGTGGCAATGCTGCGCTGCCTGCCCAGGGGCGGGGCGCATTGACGTTCCGCGGTCAGGCCGTGCAGGAGTGCTCAGCATCTCTCAGCCCCAGACCACACGGAGTTCGTCATGACCGCTCCCTCTGGCTCCATCGTTCTGGAGCCCGCAGCCCAGCAGTTCGCAGATGCCACATCCCAGCCGCCGTTCTTGTACGAACTGGGGCCCGAGAAGGCCCGCAGGGTGCTGGACGACCTTCAAGCGGAACCGATCGAGAAGCTCGATGCCGACTCAGAGTGGATCACCGTTCCTGCCGATGTCGGCGATGTACGTGTCCGCATCGTCCGGCCGCGAGGCGCCGCGCCGCCCCTCCCCGTGGTTCTCTACATGCACGGCGGTGGATGGATTCTGGGCAACGCCGACACCCATGATCGACTGGTGCGCGAGCTCGCGGACGGGGCGCAGGCTGCGGTCGTGTTCGTCGAGTACACCCGCTCTCCCGAAGCGCACTACCCGGTGGCGATCGAGCAGGGCTACGCCACCGCTCAGTGGATCGTCCGAGAAGGCGCTGCCCATGGCCTCGATCCGGACCGCATGGCGGTGGCGGGCGACTCGGTCGGCGGAAACATGACGGCTGCTCTCGCCCTGATGGCCAAAGAGCGCGGCGACGTCCGTTTCGTGCATCAGTCCATGTACTACCCGGTCACCGACGCCGAAATGAACACCAAGTCCTACGCCGATCTCGCCACCGGCTACTTCCTCACCGCCCAGGCCATGGAGTGGTTCTGGAACGCCTACATTCCCGACCGCGCGCAGCGCAGCGAGATCACCGCCTCCCCCTTGAAGGCCGACATCGATCAGCTCGCCGGTCTGCCACCGGCCTTCCTCCTTGTCGACGAGGCAGATGTCCTACGCGACGAGGGCGAGGCGTACGCGGCCAAGCTTCGCGCCGCGGGCGTCGACATCACCACGGTCCGTTACGACGGCATCACCCACGACTTCATGATGCTCAACCCTCTCAGCGACACCCATGCCACCCGTGCGGCCGTTGCCCAGGCCGTCACAGTGCTGCGCGACGCGCTGAGAAGTGGTGTCGCCACGCCTTGACCTGTGACGTTCCGTGACTCGGTCGGTGCTTCGTAGGCCGACGGTCGTTCTCCAGGGGCCAACTGCCCACTTTGGGAGGCTCGGCATGGCATCCGATTCCATCTGGCGGTCCGCAGCGCGGCAGTTGCCGCTCAGGCTCCCCGTCGGAACGTTCTTCCTGGACTCCGCGCTGGCGAAACGCGGCGCGGACCAGGCCACCGCTGAGGGACTGCAGCAGTTCGCCACCACCGCCTACCCCTTCTTGGGCAAGCTCGATGCCCAGCAGTTCGTCCGGTTGCTCTCTGCCGGGGAAGCCGCCGTTGCCGCCGCGCTGCTCCTGCCGGTGGTCCCTGCCGCTGCTGCCGGAACCGCGCTGACCGCGTTCTCTGCCGGCACGCTCGGGCTGTACCTGCGCGCGCCGGGCATGCGCGAGGAGGGCAGCCTGCGACCCACTGAGCAGGGAATCGCGCTGGCCAAGGACGTCTGGATGCTGGGCATCGGCATCTCTCTCATCGTCGAGGGCGTCAGAGAGCACCGTTGGTAGCCCTGGTCACTTCAGGGCTCGCCTAGTCGCGCCGTGCCTCCGGATGCAGCCGCACCCACCCCTCCCAAGCCGAGGTGATCATGTCGGTCACGTCGTACCTCGCCTTCCAGCCCAGTTCGTCGGCGATGCGGGCAGCCGAGGCCACGACGCGGGGTGGGTCGCCGGGGCGGCGTGGCATGGCGACTGGAGGGGTGTCGTAGCCCGTGAGGTCGTTGATGTGGTCGATCATTTCGCGGACCGATACGCCCTCGCCGCGGCCGATGTTGAGGGTCAGGTCCGTGCCGGGGGACGCGGACAGGCGGCGGGCTGCCGCCACGTGGGCCTCGGCCAGGTCGACCACGTGGATGTAGTCGCGTACGCATGTGCCGTCCGGCGTCGGATAGTCGTCGCCGAAGATCCGTGGCGCCGCGCCCTCCGTCAGCTTTTCGAAGACCATCGGGACGATGTTGAAGACGCCGATGTCGGCCAGTTCCGGGGTCGCCGCGCCCGCCACGTTGAAGTAGCGCAGGGAGGCGGTCGACAGGCCGTGTGCGCGGCCCGTGGCGCGGGTCAGCCACTCGCCCGCCAGCTTCGTCTCGCCGTACGGGTTCATCGGCACGCAGGGCGTCTCCTCCGTCACCAGGTCGACGTCCGGCATGCCGTACACCGCGGCCGAGGACGAGAACACGAACGACGGCACCGCGGCGGTCGTGACCGCCTGCAACAGCACGCGCAGACCCTCGACGTTCTCGCGGTAGTAGTGCAGCGGCAGCTCGACCGACTCGCCGACCTGCTTCTTCGCCGCCAGGTGGACGACACCGGTGACGGCGTGGTCCGTGAGCGCGCGGGCCACGCGGTCCGCGTCCAGGGTCGAGCCGACGATCATCGGGACCCCGTCGGGGACACGCTCGGCGATCCCGGTGGACAAGTCGTCGTACACCACGGCCTGTTCGCCCGCCTCGGTCATCGCGCGCACGACATGCGCCCCGATGTAGCCGGCGCCGCCGGTGATCAGCCAGGTCATGTACGGCCGTCCCCTCGTCTGTCGGTCGGTAAGCCACCCTGGGCCCATCGTCGCCCATCAGTGAAGCAGCCGCCCCAGCCTGCGTCGCAGCACGGCGGCCGTTCCCTGCCAACCGGACGCGAGCCGCAACGCCAGCGAACCCGAATGGGTCGCGTACGGCTGGACCAGCAACACACCGTGCCGCGCGCTCAACACCGCCGTACGGCGCAGCAGTCCGGGCCCCGCGACCGCGTGCGCGGAGGTGTAGCGGGCCGAACCGTCGCGGAACCGCAGCCACAGCCGCAGATCCCAGGTGCCCGAGCCGAGCGCGGAGAGGTCGACCGGCACCTCGGCCCACCAGGAGCCGACCGAGGAGCCGGCCAAGGGGCCTGCCGAGGAGCCGCCCCCTGAACCCCTCTCGTACACGCCGTCGCCGGGCAGAAGCCGCGCCGTGAGCGCAGTCGCGTGAGGCGTCGAAGACGGCCAGGACTCTGCCC
>NZ_JAAKZX010000274.1 GCF_011045025.1 Streptomyces ureilyticus | reverse complement strand
GGTCCCCAACTGGTCCCCCATGGACAGGAGCCCCCCGGCTCTCCATCCCCCGGAAGCTACACGCTTGTTCGACGTTGCGCTTCCCCTACCGGTGAGAAGTGCCCGGATTGCCAAAATTCCTCGCATTCGCGAGCAGGCGAGGAAACGATCGAGGACAAGCGTAGGCCCCGTCCCTGAGCAGGGACGGGGCCTTGATCCACGTAGGGACGCCTTGATCGTCGTACGACCGGAAAGGGCAGCCTTCCGATCGCCGTACGCCCTACTGCGCGCCGAATCCGATCGCCGTGTACTTCTCGTCGTCCGAGGAGGACGAGGGCTTGCTGATCAGGTCCTGGCCCATGAAGAGGCGGCCGTTCGCGTAAAGCATCTCGGACGTCTTCGGGACCATGCTGCTGATCGCGTTGCGGACCTGCTCGGAGGCCGGGGTCACCAGGAGCTTGGTCTGCTCGAAGCTGCCGCCGTTGATCGAGACGACCTCGGAACCCTTGTCGTAGGGGCCCTGCTTGTACGCGATGATGTTGCCGCCGTCCATCCGGATCGGGAAGATCTCGTAGCCGTCACCGGCGTCGGCGCGGTCGCCCGCGGTCTTGCCGGTGGCCAGCGAGAAGGAGATCACCTCGTTGGTGCGGCTGTACTCCTTGGTTCCGTCGTGCTGCCTGGTCGGGACGTAGAGCTTGTCGTTGCCGACGAGGATGCCCTTGCAGTCGTGGATCTTGCCGACGCCGCAGTCGTGGTCGTACTTGTCGGCCTCCATCGCGATCTTGGTACGGAGCTTGCCGCTCTCGTCCAGCGAGAAGATGTCCGAGGTGCCGGTCCCGGTGGGGTTGTCGGGGTCGGATTCCACGCCGAACACGACCGGCTTGGTGGAGATCACCTTGGCGTTGTCGATGCCCGCGGGCAGCTTGTACGTCCACTGGACGCTGCCGTCCTTGGAGTTGAGCAGCTGGACCTCGAGCTTCTCCTCGCCGAAGTCACCGCACTTGCGCACGGCGACCAGCTGCTCGCCACCGCGGTAGCCCAGGTCCTCGCACTCCTCGACCTTCGGCTGCCACAGGATCTTGCCGGTGGTGAGGTCGAAGCCCGCGCCGCCGTCGAGTCCCGCACCCACGGCGACCGTGGTGCCGGTGATGCTGGCTTCCTCGAACTTGGCCTTCTCGCTGCCTTCGCCCACGGACTTGGTCCAGAGCTGTTTGCCGGTGTTCAGGTTGAAGGCAGTGACCTCGGTGCACCCCGGGTACTTGTTGGTCTTGCTGCGCTTGGACCCCTCGGAGATCACCACGGTCACACCGTCCTCGGTGATCTCGGGAGAGGCCGCGCAGGAGTGACCCTTCAGCGGCATCGTCCAGGTCTCCTTGCCGGAGGCCGGGTCGTAGCCGATGACCTCGTTGAGGCTGGCCTTGGCGTACACCTTGTCCGTCAGCCAGGAGCCCCCCACGCTCCAGACCTCGTCGTCGGGCACCTCGGGCTGGGGCACCTGGAAGAGGATCTTGGCGCTGGTGCTGGACGGCACCTTCTCGGAGCCGCCCCCGTCGGGGGCCTCCTTGCTGGTGTCGCCCTTGCCGTCTTCGCCGCCGGTGCCGCCGGACGTACCGGAGGCGTCGGGCTTGTCGTCGCCGCTCGTGGTCGTGTACAAGATTCCGCCGCCCACGATGAGGCCGATGGCCAGGACGGCCGCAACGATGATCATCAGCTGGGCGTTGAGCTTGCGGCCGCCGCCCGGCGCCTGCGGCTGGAGCGGCATCGTCGAGGGCTGCGGGTAGCCGTACTGGGGCTGCTGTCCCGGGTAGCCGTACCCGGGCTGGCCCGGGGGCTGGGTCTGCGGATAGCCGTACGGCTGCGGCGGGGCCGTCGGGGGTGGAGTCCCGGGGGCCGGCGGTGCCTGCGGGTAGCCGTAGCCGGGGTTCGGAGGAATGCCCTGCGGTGGTTGCCCCGGGGGCGGAGTCGGCGCACCGAAACCGCCCGGCGGCGGGCTCTGCGGGGCGCCGAAACCACCCGGAGGCGGATCCTGGGGAGCGCCGAAACCATTCGGCGGCGGGTCCTGCGGGGCGCCGAACCCACCGGGCGGCGGGCTCTGCGGAGCCCCGAAGCCGTTCGGGGGCGGGTCCTGAGGTGCGCCCGAACCGCCTTCCTGCGGCGGCTGGTTGGGCGGCGGGGGCGGCGGCTGACTCATGACGGGTTACCTCGGAAAACTCGGAGAAGAAGCAGGAGAAGGGAGGGGCGGGACGAGAGCCGGCGGATCACTTGCCGTAGGCCAGCATCAGCTTTTCCTTCGTCTCGTCACGGCCCGACAGCCGGGTCGTGGAGATGTAGAAGCGGCCGTCCACGTAGTCCACGTCCTTCGAGTAGAAGCCGCTCTCGATGTCCGCGGTGCCCTGCGGGTTCTGCAGCAGCTTCTTCGGCGTGTGGGAGCTGCCGCCCGTCGGGATGGACACGACCCTGCCGCCCGAGTCGTACGACGGCTGGACGTACGCGAGGAGGTTCGTGCCGTCCATCTTCAGCGGCTGCATGCGCTCTTCCACCGGGGACTTGGTGCGCCACTTCTCCTTGCCGGTGGCCATGTTGATCGCGACGATCTCGTTGGCGCCGGTCTTCGCGTCGGTCGGCAGATAGAGGGTGTCCTTGTCGGCCGCGACGCCCTGGCAGCCCTGCAGATCACGCGAGAGGATCGCCCAGCCGCACTCCGGCGCGAACGACTCGTCGATGTCGACCTGCGCGGTCACCTTGCCGTTGTTCAGCGTGGAGATGTTCCACTGCTTCTTGTCCTCGTTGGTGAGGTACATGACGACGGGGTCGGTGGAGTAAGTCCGCGCGGCCTGCCAGCCCTTGGGGACCTTCCACGTCCACTTGGCCTTTCCGGTGGCCGGGTCGAGTTCCTGCACCTCGTCGTGCTCGTTGTCGCTGCCGGCCGCGCAGGACGAGACGCCGATGAGCTTGCTGCCGCCCGCGAACGCGGCCGGGAAGCAGGCCGAGCCGTACCTCTTCTTGTCCCACAGCTTGTCGCCCGTCGTGACGTCGTAACCGACGCCCGACTGCCCGCGGCCGACCACCAACGTGTCGCCGGTGACGGTCAGTCCGAGCTGGAGCATGCTGTCGAAGAGTTCGCCCGCCGGGATCTCCTCGGTCCAGCCCTTTTTGCCGGTGTTGAGGTCGATCTCCATCAGCTGGTTGCAGTCGGCGGTGTCCTTGGTGCCCTCTTTGTACGCGACGACGATCTTGTCGTCGGCGGTCTTCTCCGGAGTGACCGAGCAGATCTCCTGCGGCAGCGTGATCTCGGGCCAGGCCGGCTTGCCGTCACCGACGTTGTACGCGAAGACCTGCTTGTACGCGGCTTTCACCGCGGTCTTCTCGGTGATCCACATACCGGGGGCGTCGGCACCGGAACCGGGCGCGTCGGGCCCCTCCTTGTACCAGAGCACCTTCGATTCGCCCGCCTGACGGCCCGCGTTGAGATCCTCGGTGTCCTCGCCGCCTCCGCCGTCACCGTCGCCCGGGTTGATCGGGGCCTCGCCCGCGGAGGGCTTGGCGTCGCCGCTCTTCTTGGCTTCGGGCTTCTTGTCGCCGTCGCCGCCGGAGACCGCGATCACGGTGCCGCCGATGACGAGGGCGGCGGCCAGCGCGGCTCCGATGATGATGGCGGGCTTGCCCTTGAAGGGGTTGCGCGAGCCGCCGCCCGGCGGGGTGCCGGGCGGGCCGGGGAACTGGGGCTGCTGCGGGTAGCCGTAGCCGGGCTGGCCGTAGGGGCCGGGCTGAGGCTGTCCGTACGGTCCTGGCTGCGGGGCGTACGGTCCCGGCTGGGCGTACGGTCCTGGCTGCTGACCGTACGGACCCGGCTGGTTGTACGGGCCGGGCTGCTGGGGGTAGCCGTAACCAGGCTGCGGCGCAGGCGGTGTCCCCGGAGCTCCGCCCTGCGGCGGCGCCTGTGGCGCGCCCTGCGGAGGCGGTGGGGCCTGCGGCGGCTGCGCGGGCGGCGGAGGTGCTCCCTGGCCCGGGTGCTGTCCACCCGGAGGATCCTGTGGAGCTCCGAACCCGCCCTGTGGCGGCTGGTTGGGCGGCTGGGACATCAGCGCGTTCCCCCTTCATCACTGATTTTTAGCCACGCCTAGAAGTACGTAGTGAATACGGAGTTGTACTCAGCGTCGTACTCAGACAGTTCAGACGGTTCTCAGACGGCCCTTTCTATCACCATGTCCAGATCGAACTCAGGGCCGGTCCATCCCCTGTTCCCAAGGGAGGACCGGCCCGTGATGCCGTCGTTACGCTCCTTCACGCCACCTTCACGCGTCGTCTGCGAGCTCCAGCCAGCGGGTCTCCAACTCCTCGCGCTCGGTGGCCAGTTCACGCAGGTCGGCGTCCAGTTCGGCCACCTTCCCGAAGTCTGTGGCGTTCGCGGCGATTTGGTCGTGCAGCTTCTTCTCGTTCTCCGAGAGCCTGTCCAACTGCCGCTCGATCTTCTGAAGTTCCTTCTTCGCGGCGCGGCCCTCTTTGGAAGACACAGTGGCGGCGGAGATACCGGGCTTCTCGGCGGAGGGCGCCACGGGCGTCCGGGACGCCACCGCCTCCTCCATCTTGTGCCGCCGCTCCAGGTACTCGTCGATCCCGCGCGGCAGCATCCGCAGTGTCGCGTCGCCGAGCAGCGCGAACACCCGGTCCGTGGTCCGCTCGATGAAGAACCGGTCGTGGGAGATCACGACCATCGAGCCGGGCCAGCCGTCGAGTACGTCCTCGAGCTGGGTGAGCGTCTCGATGTCGAGGTCGTTGGTGGGCTCGTCGAGGAAGAGGACGTTCGGCTCGTCCATGAGCAGCCGCAGAAGCTGGAGCCGACGGCGCTCACCACCACTCAGGTCACCGACCGGCGTCCACTGCTTCTCCTTGTTGAAGCCGAAGGTCTCGCAGAGCTGACCGGCCGTCATCTCGCGTCCCTTGCCGAGGTCGACGCGGTCCCGGACCTGCTGCACGGCCTGCAACACCCTGAGGGCCGGGTCGAGTTCGGACACCTCCTGCGAGAGGTAGGCGAGCTTCACGGTCTTGCCGACCACGACCCGTCCGCCCGCGGGCTGCCGCTCGCCCTCGCTGTACGCCGCGTCGGCCATCGACCGCAGCAGGGAGGTCTTGCCCGAGCCGTTCACCCCGACGAGGCCGATACGGTCGCCGGGCCCGAGCTGCCACGTCACATGCTTCAGCAGCACCTTCGGGCCGGCCTGCACGGTGACGTTCTCGAGGTCGAAGACGGTCTTGCCGAGCCGGGTGGAGGCGAACTTCATCAGCTCGCTGGTGTCACGCGGCGGCGGTACGTCCGCGATCAGCTCGTTCGCGGCCTCGACGCGGAAGCGCGGCTTGGACGTACGGGCCGGAGCGCCGCGACGCAGCCAGGCCAGTTCCTTCCTGACCAGGTTCTGCCGCTTGACCTCCTCGGTGGCCGCGATGCGCTCACGCTCGGCGCGCGCGAAGACGTAGTCCGAGTAGCCGCCCTCGTACTCGTACACATCGCCCTTCTGCACGTCCCACATGCGCGTGCAGACCTGGTCGAGGAACCACCGGTCGTGCGTCACGCAGACGAGCGCCGACCGCCGCTCCCGCAGATGCTTCGCCAGCCAGGCGATGCCCTCCACGTCGAGGTGGTTGGTGGGCTCATCAAGGATGATCAGGTCCTGCTCGGCGATCAGCAGCTTGGCGAGCGCGATACGCCGCCGCTCGCCACCGGACAGCGGCCCGATGACGGTGTCGAGCCCCTGCGGAAACCCGGGCAGATCGAGCCCGCCGAACAGCCCCGTCAGTACGTCCCTGATCTTGGCGTTGCCCGCCCACTCATGGTCGGCCATGTCCCGGATGACCTCGTGCCGGACGGTGGCCGCGGGGTCGAGGGAGTCGTGCTGGGTGAGCACCCCGACGTGCAGCCCGCCGGAGTGCGTGACGCGTCCGGTGTCGGCCTCCTCCAGCTTGGCGAGCATCCGGATCAGCGTGGTCTTGCCGTCACCGTTGCGCCCGACGACGCCGATCCTGTCTCCCTCGGACACTCCGAGCGAGACGCCGTCGAGCAGGGCACGGGTGCCGTACACCTTGCTGACGTTCTCGACATTGACCAGGTTGACGGCCATTTCTCTCCTGACGCGGGGATCGATCAGCCTTCAAGCGTAGGCCCTCCGGGCGGGGGGCCGGGGCGTGCGGTGGCCGTCACTCGTTGTGATGACGCGACCGGGTCTCAGAGCACCGTCGCGCCGGGCGCGGGTGAGGGCGCGAGCCGGGCTGTGCGGCACGTGCCCGAGGCGAGCAGTGCCTCGGCGACCTTCGTCGCCGAGGGTGCGTCCCGGGTGAGGAACGCGTTCGTCGGGCCCGAGCCGGAGACCAAGGCGGCGAGGGCACCGGCGGCCGTGCCCGCGGCGAGGGTGTCCGCCAGGGACGGGCGCAGGGACAGGGCCGCGGGCTGGAGGTCGTTGGAGAGGGTGGCTGCGAGGGCGGTCGGGTCGCCCTTCGCGAGGGCATCGAGGAGGGGTTTGGACGCGAGTGGTTCGGGGACCTCGACGCCTTCGGTGAGGCGGTCGAACTCCGCGTACACCGCCGGGGTGGAGAGGCCGCCGTCGGCCACCGCGAAGACCCAGTGGAAGGTGCCGCCCACCTCGAGCGGGCGCAGCCGTTCGCCGCGACCCGTGCCGAGTGCGGCCCCGCCGACCAGGCTGAACGGTACGTCGCTGCCCAACTCGGCGCAGATGTCGAGGAGTTCGGCTCGGGGGGTGTTCGTGCCCCAGAGGGCGTCGCAGGCCAGGAGTGCTCCGGCGGCGTCTGCGGAGCCGCCCGCCATGCCGCCCGCTACCGGGATGTCCTTGGTGATGTGGAGGTGCACGTCGGGGGCGAGGCCGTGGCGGGCGGCCAGCTTCTGGGCCGCGCGGGCCGCCAAGTTCGTGTGGTCCAGGGGGACTTGATCCGCGTCCGGGCCTTCGCACGTGATGTGCAGCTCGTCCGCCGCCGTCGCCGTGACCTCGTCGTACAGGCCGACCGCCAGGAAGACGTTCGCCAGGTCGTGGAAGCCGTCGGGGCGGGCGGCGCCCACGGCCAGTTGGACGTTGACCTTCGCCGGAACGCGTACCGTCACGCTCACTGCTCTCCGCGCTCCTTGTTCTCGGCCTTGTCGGCCGGCCGGTTCTCCGCGATGCGGGCGAACTCCTCCACCGTCAGGGCCTCACCCCGAGCCTGCGGCGAGACGCCCGCCGCGACCAGGGCGGACTCCGCTGCCGCCGCCGAACCCGCCCAGCCGGAGAGCGCGGCCCGCAGGGTCTTGCGGCGCTGGGCGAAGGCGGCGTCGACCACGGCGAAGACCTCGCGCCTCGACGCCGTCGTCTTGACCGGCTCGGCGCGCCGGACGAGCGAGACGAGGCCGCTGTCCACGTTCGGGGCGGGCCAGAAGACCTTCCGGCCGATGGCCCCGGCGCGCCTGACGTCGGCGTACCAGTTGGCCTTCACCGAGGGCACGCCGTACACCTTCGAACCGGGCGCCGCCGCCAGTCGGTCGGCGACCTCCGCCTGCACCATCACGAGCGTGCGCTCGATGGTGGGGAAGGTCTCGAGCATGTGCAGCAGTACGGGGACGGCGACGTTGTAGGGGAGGTTGGCGACCAGGGCGGTCGGCGGAGGGCCGGGGAGTTCGGTCACCTGCATCGCGTCGGAGTGCACCAGCGCGAAACGGTCGGCTCGCTCCGGCATGCGTGCCTCGATCGTCGCCGGGAGCGCGCCCGCGAGTACGTCGTCGATCTCTACGGCGACGACGCGGTCCGCTGCCTCCAGGAGGGCCAGCGTGAGGGAGCCGAGCCCCGGGCCCACCTCGACGACCACGTCCTCCGGGCGGACGTCCGCGGTGCGGACGATGCGGCGGACCGTGTTCGCGTCGATGACGAAGTTCTGGCCGCGCTGTTTGGTGGGGCGTACGCCGAGCGCCGCGGCGAGTTCGCGGATGTCGGCGGGGCCCAGGAGGGCTTCGGGGGTGTTGCTCACGAGGGCCAGCGTACGGCGCGGTGGATGGGTGTTCTTTCCCCAGCCCCGCCCCTTCCCGAAACCGGGGCTGCGCCCCAGGCCCCCGCCAGGGGGTTGGGCCTGGGGCGCAGGGGTCACGCCTGCAGCCGAGCTCCGCAATGAGGCCAAGGACTCGCCCCCCGGCGTACATACAGCTTCTTCGCCCGATACGTCTGCTCCGCCGCAGGCGCATCCTGCGGACGCCCGGTACCACCGAGGCTCTGCCAGGTTCGCGCATCGAACTGGTAGAGGCCGCCGTACGTGCCGGACGAGTCCACAGCGGCCGGCCGCCCACCGGACTCGCACGCCGCGAGCGCGCTCCAGTTGAGGCCGTCGACATCGTCGGCAGCCGCCGGCAAAGGCTTGGTGCCGATCTTCACCACCTGCGTGCGAGGTTCGTGAACCACCTCGGACCCGAGCCGCCGCGGCTTGGAGCGCACACCGTTGACCGTACGGTGGGCGTAGGTGACGCGCCGCATCCCCGGCTGCCCCGCCCGCTCGACAACCTCGGTCCCCCGGAACAACGAGGCGTCCAACGTCCGGCGCACCCCGAACGCGATGGCCTCCTCCCGAACCTCCTTCGTGCGCGTGATCCGCAGCACCGTCACCGTCTGCCCGTCCCGCGGGAAACTGCCCGGCGGAACGGACGTGGTGTCCTGCCCCCGCAACGTGATCCCGGCCCCCTCCACGGCCTCACGAACGGTCGCGGCGTTCGTACGAACCGTCCGCGCCCGCCCGTCCGCCATGACCGTCACGGTCCGCTCGGTACGGACGTCGAGGGTCAGCCCGTCCAGCCCGATCCGCCGGGAGCGCGGGGCCGAGACGTACGCGCCCTCCGCACGCACCCCCAGCTCCCGCAGAGCCCCGTCCACCGTGCGCGCCGTAGTCCACACGGTGCGCCGCCGCCCGTCGAGGGTGAGGTGCAAGGGCCGCCCGTACCGGACGGCGACCTCCTCACCGCTGGTCAGCCGGGTGCCGGGAGCGGGCGCCACGACATCGTGGGCGCCCACCTCGACGCCCTCGTCGGCGAGCAGCTCGTTCACGTCGTCCGCGAAGGTGTGCAGCGTGCGCGGCTTCCCGTCGACGGTCAGCTCGACCGCCTTGTCGTCGGCGACGAACGCGGAGGTGCCGCCCGCCAGAAAGGCGACGACCAGCGCCCGCGGCACCAGCCGCCGCACCGCCTGCGGCCGCTCGGCGGCCTTCTGCCGCCGCGCCGCCCGACGCGCCTCGGCCCGGCCGCCGAAGGCACCGGGCAACTCGAGCGTGGGCGGCAGCGGCCGGTGCAGCTGGGGTTCGGTGGCCGCTTCGGGATTGGTCTCGTAGCCGACCCCGTGGTCGACCTCGTAGTCGATCTCGTGATCGATCTCGTGATCGATCTCGCACTGGGTCTCGTACGCGGGCCGGTACGTGTCCACGTAACCCTGTGGATCCTCAGCGGCGTACGGCTCATCGTCCGGCTGATCGTTCTCGTACGCCGGGCCATACGTCTCGTTCTGCGAAGTGCTCACGACGACACGCTCCAGGTGGTCCTCCGGATCGGGCGCGGAGAACCTAGCGGAGGGGCCGTCACTCTCCAAGGCGCCACGACTACGTTGTGTCGCCACGCAACCCGGGAATGCGCCCCCTTGGGCGTTATGCGTCAATAATCGAAGGCACGCTTCGTGTTCGCCGCGAGGGCCGTCGCCAGCGCGTCCTCGTCCAGACCGCGCACGGCGGCCATCGCACGGACCGTGACCGGAATGAGATACGGGGCGTTAGGCCGTCCGCGGTACGGCGCGGGGGTCAGGAACGGTGCGTCCGTCTCGACGAGGACGAGTTCGAGGGGCGCCACGGCGAGGGCGTCGCGCAACGGCTGGGCGTTCTTGAAGGTCATGTTCCCGGCGAAGGACATGAAGTAGCCGTTCTCCGCGCACAGTTCGGCCATCTCCGCGTCGCCGGAGTAGCAGTGGAAGACGGTGCGTTCGGGGGCGCCCTCCTCCTTGAGCACGCGTAGCACGTCGGCGTGGGCGTCGCGGTCGTGGATGACCAGCGTCTTGCCGTGCCGCTTGGCGATCTCGATATGGGCCCGGAACGACCGCTCCTGCGCGGCCTTGCCCTCGGGTCCCGTACGGAAGTAGTCGAGCCCGGTCTCCCCGACGCCCTTGACCTGTGGGAGAACCGCGAGCCGGTCGATCTCGGCGAGGGCCTCGTCCAGCGCGCTGTCGCCCGCCCGTCTCCCACCACCACCCTCTACCGAGGCCCTTCGGGCCGCCCCCTGGTTTCCGGGCTCGCGGGCGCCCTGCCGGGACCATCCGTCGGGGTCGCCGTGCACGATCCGGGGCGCCTCGTTGGGATGCAGCGCGACGGTCGCGTGCACGGCCTCGTACTCCGCGGCCGTCTCCGCCGCCCACCGCGAGCCCTTCAGATCGCAGCCGACCTGCACGACCGTCGTCACCCCGACCGCCGCGGCCTTCGCGAGCCCCTCCGCGACCGTGCCGGACTGCATGTCGAGGTGGGTGTGCGAGTCGGCGACGGGCACGCGGAGGGGGTCGGGGAGGGGC
>NZ_JAAKZX010000273.1 GCF_011045025.1 Streptomyces ureilyticus | reverse complement strand
GCGTAGCCCCCACGCGGCGGAGCCGCAAATTGATACAGCCGGGAAGGGGCGGGGCTGGGGAAAGGGAAGCCCGCATGCGCCCACGGCCAGGACCCGTCACTCGCTCGGGCGCCCCCGTGGCACGAATGGTGCCCGGCCGCGCGCGCCCCGGCGAAGGGCGGGCTCTGATGGCTACGGGGCACGAAGGCTGTGCCCCTCCTCCGCGGCCCCACGGGGACGCGGAAGGCCCCCGCCTTCGCCCGAAGGAGCCCAGCCCATGCGCCGCACAGCCCGCGCCCTGTCCACCGCAGTCGCCACCACGGCCATCGTCGCCGTAGGCCTGGGCACCGCCGCGTCGGCCGCACCTCCGGTCGAGGAACGGGCCAGGGTTCCGGGCCAGGAACGGGCCACAAGTCCGGCCAATGAGTCGGCCGGCATCCCCGCCGACGAGTCGGCCACAGGCCCGGCCTGGGTCCCGGAGGTGGAGCCGACGGACGCGCCTCCGATTCCGGACGCGGAGCCGTCCGACGAGCCGTCCGACGAGTCGACCGACCTCTGGGCCGAGGACTCGGCCGATACGCCGACCGGGACGACGGCGGACGACTGGGCCGATGCGTCGCCCGGGACGACAGCCGACGACTGGGCCGGGCCGTCGGTCCAGAAGGCGCCCGGGACGTCGCCGGGGGCCTCGGCCATCGCCCCGGCCGCCGAGGTAACCCCGCGCACAGTCGCCCCCGGCGCCACCGTCACCATCTCCGTGTCCTGCGGAGCACTCGGCGGGCCCGCCCCCAAGAGCATTGACGCCCACTCGCAGGCCTTCGAGCACGGCACAGCCAAGCTGCACCTGGCCAAGGACAAGGCCAAGGACAAGGCCAAGGACAAGGCCAAGGGCAAGGACGAGGCGGCGGGCCCCGCCTACAGCGGCACCGCCCGCATCGCGTCCGCCGCGAACTTCGAGAAGGGCGGAGCCGGCAAGGCGGGCCACACCTCCGAGTGGAGCGTCGACGGCGCCTGCCCGGCGCCGCCCGGCGGCAAGGAGGCCGAGTGGAGCGCGACGTTCACGGTGTCGCGAGACGGCTCCCACCACCCGCACGGCGTCAGCGCGGGCCAGGGCGGCGCGTTCACCGACTCTCCGGCCGCGCTCGCCGCCGGCGGCCTGCTCATCACGGGTGCACTCGGCGCCGCCGTACACAGGCTGCTGCGCAGGGAGCCGTCCGCGAACCGTTGAGTTGATGACGCGTGACGGTGGGTACTCACTGCTCAGAGGCACAACTGGGCACCGTAGGAACCACGGACCCCGCGGAGGCAACCATGCGGCGGACGGATCCGGAAGGGCACGGGCCCGTCCGTTACGGCCCACCGCTACCTGGCCAGGGGCTGCCGGTTCCGCCCGGACTCGCCGCCGCCGCGGCCGGTGCGCATACCGAACCCACCGGCGGCGGCCCCCGGCTCCTGGACGCGGCCTGCGCGTACTGGGCCCGGCGCGGACTGCCCGCGGAGCGCCACCGTACGGCCGCGGCACCCGGCGCCCCGGCCCTGCTCCTCGCGCTGACCGCCGCACTCGGCGGTGACGTCCTGGTGCCGCGCCCCTGCGCCGCCTGGTGGCGGCCCACGGCCCGGCTGCTCGGCACCTCCGTGTTCCATGTGGCGACGTCCGCAGAGTGCGGCGGCGTCCCCGATCCGTACGCCCTCCTGGAGACCGTGCGCCGGGTCCGCGCCGAGGGCGGCGACCCGCGACTGCTCGTGCTCTCCGTCGCCGACGACCCCACCGCCACCGTCGCCCCGCCCGAGGTGGTCCACGAGACCATAGAGGCCGCCGCGGGCGAGGGACTGCACCTGATCAGCGACGAGACCTGGCGCGACACTCTGCACCAGCCGCACGACACGGTTCTGCTGAGTCCCGCCGAGATGCTTCCCGACCGGGTCACCGTGATGACCGACCTGGCCGGCCCGTTCCTGCCGCCCGGCTGGCCGGCCGCCCTGGCCCGTTTCCCCGACACCGACACCGGCGCCCACCTGCGCGACCGCGTCCTCGACGTGCTGACCGCGCTCGGCGCCCGCCTGGCGACGCCGGTCGCCGAAGCAGCCACGTACGCACTCCGCGAACCCGAGGAGATCAGCCTGCGACTCACCGCGGCCGTACGGCTGCACGCGCGCGTGGCCGCCGCCGCGCACCATGCCGTGGTGACGGGCGGTGCCCTCGCCCGGCCCCCGCAGACAGGGCGCCATCTGTACGCGGACCTGGGCCCGCTGCGCCCCGCGCTCACCGAGTACGGCGTGGGCGACGCACAGGAACTGGAGGACTTCCTCACCGCCCGCCTCGGCATGCCCGCCCCCGGCGGTCACCGCTTCGGCGACGACCTCGGCGCCCTGCGCGTCCGCCTGGCCACCGGCCCCCTTCTCGGAGCAACGGATGAGGAGCGCATGGCGTCTCTCACGTCACCGGAACCTCTGGAATTGCCGCATGTGGAAGGCGCGTTGACGCTGCTGGGATCGGTCTTCGACGATCTCCGCGACGACGCCCGGCGATGGGAGTCCCCTCGATGACGCAGCAGTCCGAGACGCAGCAGTACGAGTCGATCTCGACGACCACCACCACGTCCGTATCCCCGTCCACGGGCGCCGATGAGCCGGTGTCCTTCTCCGTGTCCGTCGGCGGAACGGGAACGCCGCTTGCCGCGCCCCGCGCGCTCGGCGAGCGGCGCGTCTGGCCGCGGTCCTTCGTCGACCGGCTGACGGACCCGCTGCCGGGCCTCCGGGGCTTCGCCCGCTTTGCCCGCGAGGGCGCGCTGCGGCCGGGGCCCGAAGGTCTCGTCGACATCCCCCGGCTGCCGTACGAGCCTGCCCCGCTGCCGCGCGTGGACGTGGACACCGTCGCCGTCTCCTGGGCCGGGCACGCGAGCTGGGTGATCCGGATCGGCGGGCTCACCGTCCTGACCGACCCGGTCTGGTCCAGCAAGATCCTCGGAACTCCCGCCCGGGTCACGCCCGTTGGCGTGCCCTGGAGCGAACTGCCGCGTATCGACGCGGTGGTCATCAGCCACAACCACTACGACCACCTGGACGCCCCGACCCTGCGCAGGCTCCCGCGGGACACCCCGGTCTTCGTCCCCGCCGCGCTCGGCGGCTGGTTCCGGCGCCGCCGCTTCACCTGTGTCACCGAGCTCGACTGGTGGGAGGCGGCCGAACTGGACGGTGTGCGCTTTGACTTCGTGCCCGCCCACCACTGGTCCAAGCGCAGTCTCCACGACACCTGCCGCACCCTGTGGGGCGGCTGGATCCTCACCGCACCGGACGGCCGACGCGTCTACTTCGCGGGCGACACCGGCTACGGCCACTGGTTCGAGCGGATCGGCAACCGCTACCCCGGCATCGACCTGGCCCTCCTCCCGATCGGCGCGTACGAGCCCCGTTGGTGGCTCAGCGATGTCCACTGCGACCCGGAGGAGGCGGTCCGCGCGGCCCAGGACCTCGGGGCCAGACGGATGGCGCCGATGCACTGGGCCACGTTCGTACTGTCGGCGGAGCCGGTGCTTGAGCCGCTGACGCGGGTGCGGGCGGCTTGGGAGAGGGCGGGAATGGCGCGAGCGGATCTGTGGGACCTGCCGGTAGGGGGATCGCGGATCCTGGCCTGAACGGACCGCCCAGGTCACGGAGTTACGCCGCGGACTTGCGCACCCTGCGCCACACACTCGGCGCCCCGCTGATCACCAGCGTGAGCACCACCGCGGCCACCACTCCCTCCCAGGGCTCCTTGAACAGCGAACCCCCCAGGATCCCGATGAGTTGATACGTCACCGCCCACGCGAGGCAGGCCGGCACATCCCCCCGTACGAACTGCCGCATCGGCATCCGGGCCATCAGGCACGCCAGCATCACCGGAATCCGCCCCGCCGGGATCAGCCGCGACACGACCAGCACGGTCACCCCGTGCGTATCGAGCCGCTCCTGCGCCTGCTTGAGCCGGTCTTCCGGGGCCCGATCACGCAGCGCCTGCAGCCACCGCGAGCCGTTCTTCGAGCCCATTCCGCGCTTGCCGAGCCAGTACAGCGCCACGTCACCGAGGAAGGCCGCGACCGACGCCACCACGAACACCAGCAGCAGCGAGAACGGCGCCGTCTGGTGGAAAGCCACCACCGCGGCCGAACTCACCAGAGCGCCCGTGGGCACCACGGGCACCAGCGCCCCGATCAGCACCAGCAGGAACAACGACGGGTAGCCGACCGCCTGTTGGGTCGCCTCCGGCGGCACCGTGGCTGCCGTGGACAGGATCACCGCGCGACCTCCGGCCGTACGCTCTCGCCGTGCCCCAGCAGATGCACCGCCACCTCGGGCGCCCTCTCGCGCGCCAGGCGCATGAACTCCGGGCCCGGCGCATGGAATTCATGGGGGCGCACGGCGTCCATGCCGATCGGCCAGTACGTGCCGTAGTGCACCGGCACCGCGCTGCCCGGCAGCAGCCGGACCAGCGCCTCGGCGGCCCGCCCGGCGTCCAGGTGCCCCTCCCCGAGATACGGTCCCCAGCCGCCGACCGGCAGCAGCGCCACGTCGACGGGCCCGACCTCCTTGGCCATCTCCTCGAACAGGCCGGTGTCTCCGGCGAAGTAGGTCCGCCCCTCGCCCTCGACGACATAGCCGAGGGCGGGCGCACGATGCGGCCCGAGCGGCAGCCGCCGCCCGTCGTGCCGCGCAGGGACGGCCCGTACGACCAGGTCACCGACCCGCGTCTCGTCGCCCGGCGCGACCTCCGTGAGCCGCAGATGGCCGAGCCTGCGCAGCCCGGGCACCGCGCCTGTGGCGCCCCTCGGCAGCAGTACCCGGGTGCCCGCGGCGAGCCGCGCCAGTGAGGGAACGTGCAGATGATCGGCGTGCAGATGCGAGACCAGGGCCGCGTTCGCGAGCGCCGCCTCGGGTGGGGGCGGTGCCCCGCGGCGCCGGCGCAGATGAGCGAGCCGACGCGCGAACAGCGGGTCGGTCAGCAGGCGCACGCCCGAGTCCTCGACCGTGCAGGTCGCGTGACCCCACCAGGTGATCTCCACCGGCACCCCCTTTGCTCCCTTCGCGCGACTCCCCAGAGCCTACGGGCAGAGGTAGGGTCAGCGGCGAAACCGGAGGTGAGGGGGACACCATGGGAGACACGCGCAGCGCCTCCGGCCTGCTCCGGGTCACGGCCATCGCCAGTCTGACGCCGCTCGAGGAACTGGACGCGGATCCCTTCCTGGTGGACTCACGCAGCCAGCACGCCATGTGCGCACGCTGGGCCGCCGAGCACGGGTACGTCATCACCCGGGAACTCCTCGTACGCGGACTGCGCCCCGACCACTGCGCGCTCTGGGAGGACGTCGAGGCGGGGCGCGTCGATCTGTTCGTCGCGCCCAGCCGCCGGGTGCTGGAGCGGGCGCTCGCCTCGGTCGACGAGTTCACCGCCGAGTGCGCCCGGCGAGGCGTACGCATCGAGACGGTCGGGCACGCGGAACCGGCGTACGACGCGCAGATGAAGGCACAGGTGCATCGTCGGCTGTCGATGCCGACGGCGGGGTACGACGGGCGCTGATCCCCGGGCGTTCACTCCCTGTCTGCAACCGTCCGTGCGTCCTCACCCGTTGTGACAATGTGGGGAACGGACTTCGGCGGAGGGTGCCGGCGCGAGCCGGGGGAGGCAGCGGGAGGTGGGCGTGGGCGACAGGCGATGGCGGCGGCTGGGCAGCGCCGTCCTGCGGAGTATCGCGGTGTGGGCCGTCTCCACGGTCACCATGCTGGTGCTCGCCGGGATCCTGCCGGACTTCCGGATCCAGTCGGCCGACGGAGAGAGCGCCACCCGTATCACCGTCGCCGCCGCGGTCGGCGCCGGAGGCTTCGGTCTGCTCTCGGCCCTGGTGTGGCCCCTTCTCGTCCGCGCCCTGCTCCTCGTGCCCGCCCTCGTCCTCGGACTGCTCGTCTTCTTCCTCAACGGCTCGCTGCTCCTCGTCGTCCTGCGCTTCAATCCCTCGGGACGGGGTGAGGTCGCCCCGGAGACCGCCGTCGTGGTCGCCGCGGTGATGTCCGCGGTCGCCTCCGCCACCGGCGCGGCCCTCGCGGTCCGGGACGACGACGCGTACCGGAGGAGGCTGTACCGCCTGGCGGACCGCCGTCGCACGGAGGAGCTGGGAGAGGGCGGTCCGTCGACTCCCGGCACCGTTTTCATCCAGCTCGACGGCGTAGGACATGACGTATTGCTGGACGCGGTCGGGCGGGGCCTGATGCCCACGGTCGGCGCCTGGCTCGACAGCAGCGAAGCCGAGGGCGAGGGCGGGCGTGACGGCGAGCGCGAGACCGAGGGGGGCGGGCGCCCCACCCACCGCCTCACCCTCTGGCGCACCGACTGGTCCAGCCAGACCGGCGCCAGCCAGCTCGGCATCCTGCACGGCTCCAACCACGACATCCCCGCCTTCCGCTGGTACGAGAAGGAGAGCGGGGAGGTGATGGTCTGCAACCGGCCTACCAGTGCCGCCGAACTCCAGCGCCGGGCCATCGAGCGCACCGGCGACGGCGGCCTGCTCACCCTGGACGGCGCCAGCCGCGGCAACCTCTTCAGCGGTGGCGCCGACCAGCTCGCCCTGGTGTTGTCCGTGGCGGCGCGGCGGGGCAAGGAGAACCGTTCGCGGGCGGGCTACTTCGCGTATTTCTCCGACCCTGCCAACGCTGTCCGTACCGCCATGTCGTTCGTCGCCGACGTCGGCCGCGAGATCGGCGAGTCCACCCGCGCCCGCCTCAAGAAACAGCGCCCCCGCGTCAAACGCGGCGGCCTGTACCCGTTCATCCGCGCCTTCGCGACCGTCGTCGAGCGGGACGTCGTCGTCGCCGCCGTGATCGGCGACATGCTCGCCGGACGCGCCGCGGTCTACGCGGACCTGGTGGCGTACGACGAAGTGGCCCACCACTCGGGCCCGTACAGCCGCGATGCCGAAAAAGTCCTGGCCCGCCTGGACCGCTCCCTTGCCCTGATCGCGAAGGTCGCCGAGCACGCCCCGCGCGCGTACCGCATCGTCGTCCTGTCCGACCACGGCCAGAGCCCCGGCGAGACCTTCCGCACCCGCTACGGACTCGCCCTCGGCGAACTCGTCAGAGCCGGCTGCGGACTGCCCGTGCCCCGCAAGGCGCGGCGTACGCACAGCGGCGCCGAGGCCCGGGCCACCGTACGGGCCGCGCTGCACCGGCCCGTCGAGGAGGGCGGCGAACAGCACCGTCCGTCCGGCCGCCGCTCGGAGCCCATCGTGCTGGCGTCCGGCAACCTGGGCCTGGTGTCCTTCCCGGACGTACCGCACCGGATGAGCCGCGAGGAGATCGACGAGCGCCACCCGGCCCTGCTGTCCACGCTCGCCAACCACCCCGGCATCGGCTTCGTCCTCGTCAGGAGCGAACGGCACGGCGGCCTCGTCCTCGGCGCGCACGGCGCGGAGATCCCCGTGGAGGAACTGGCGGAGAACCCGGGCCCGCTCGCCGACTTCGGCCCCGCGGCGGCAGCCGCCGTACGCCGCACGCACTCCTTCCCGCATGCCGCCGACATCATGGTCAACTCCTCCTACGAGCCCCAGGACGGCGAAGTCCTCGCCTTCGAGGAGCAGATCGGCTCCCACGGCGGACTCGGCGGCGTGCAGGGCGAGGCGTTCCTGCTGTCGCCCGTCGACCTCTCGCCCCCCTGCGCGGAGGGGGCGGAACTCGTCGGCGCCGAGCAGGTGCACCGCGTCCTGCGGCGCTGGCTGCGAGAGGCCGCGGGCCCGCAGATCCCCCTGCAGGCCCGGGGCGACCAGCGGGCGGCCTGACGGGAGTCGGGGCAGACCCCGGTGGGTGATTACCTCCCGTTCAACCGCTCTTGACCCAACCCTCCGACTGCACCGGGCACGGATGTGATCGGATGGGACGTACGGACCGATCCAGGGACCCATCGAAAGGACACATCGTGGCAACCACGCGCACCGCCCACACCGTCTGGGAGGGCGAACTGCTCAAGGGCAGCGGCACCGTCACCTTCGACTCCTCCGGCATCGGTTCGCAGCCGGTGTCGTGGCCGTCGCGGGCCGAGGCCGCGAACGGCAAGACCAGCCCGGAGGAGCTCATCGCCGCCGCCCACTCCAGCTGCTTCTCCATGGCCCTGTCCCACGGCCTGACCGGCGCCGGCACTCCGCCCACCCGCCTGGAGACGAAGGCCGACGTCACCTTCCAGCCCGGTGAGGGCATCACCGGCATCCACATCACCGTCCAGGGCGAGGTGCCGGGCCTGGACGCGGACGGCTTCGCCGCGGCGGCCGAGGACGCCAAGAAGAACTGCCCGGTGAGCCAGGCCCTCACCGGCACCACGATCACGCTGACGGCCGAGCTGGCCTGACGGTTGTAAGGACTCCTGACGGTTGTAAGTACTCCTGACGGTTGTCAGTACTCCTCGATGCCGCGCCCCTCCCACAGGGCGCGGCATCGTCGTTTCCGGGTGCCGCTCCAGGTGCGGGGTAGGCGTTTACGGGGTACCTGGTGTTGACAAGAGCGCGCTCAAGTTTTGTGCTGGAGGGCGGGAAGCGCCCGGGTGGAAGGGGACGAAGATGGCACGAGCGGTTGGGATCGATCTCGGTACCACGAACTCCGTGGTGGCCGTCCTGGAGGGCGGTGAGCCCACGGTCGTCGCCAACGCCGAGGGCGCGCGGACGACGCCGTCCGTCGTGGCCTTCGCCAAGAACGGTGAGGTCCTCGTCGGCGAGGTCGCCAAGCGGCAGGCCGTGACGAACGTCGAGCGCACCGCGCGCTCCGTGAAGCGGTACATGGGCGACGGGAGCTGGCGCTTCCCGGAGCAGGGTGAGATCGACGGGACCCGCTACCGCGCGCAGGAGCTGTCGGCCCGAGTGCTGCAGAAGCTGAAGCGGGACGCCGAGGCGTATCTCGGCGAGGACGTCACGGACGCCGTGATCACCGTGCCCGCCTACTTCGACGACGCACAGCGCCAGGCCACCAAGGAGGCCGGCGAGATCGCGGGCCTGAAGGTGCTGCGGATCATCAACGAGCCGACGGCCGCGGCCCTCGCGTACGGGCTCGACCGCGGCGAGGAGCAGACCGTCCTGGTCTTCGACCTCGGCGGCGGCACCTTCGACGTCTCGCTCCTGGAGATCGGCGAGGGCGTCATCGAGGTCAAGGCCACCAACGGTGACACCCACCTCGGCGGCGACGACTGGGACCAGCGGATCGTCGAGCACCTGGTCAAACGGTTCAAGGGCTCGTACGGCATCGACCTCGGCAACGACAAGATGGCGCTCCAGCGGCTGCGCGAGGGCGCCGAGAAAGCCAAGATCGAGCTCTCCTCCTCGACCGAGACGACCATCAACCTGCCCTACATCACCGCCTCCGCCGAAGGCCCGCTGCACCTCGACGAGAAGCTGACGCGCGCCCAGTTCCAGGAAATGACAAGTGATCTGCTCGACCGCTGCAAGACCCCCTTCGACCAGGCGGTCAAGGACGCGGGCATCAAGCTCTCCGCCGTCGACCACGTCATCCTCGTCGGCGGCTCCACCCGGATGCCCGCGGTGACGGAACTCGTCAAGGAACTCACCGGCAAGGACCCGCACAAGGGCGTCAACCCGGACGAGGTCGTGGCCCTCGGCGCGGCCCTCCAGGCGGGCGTCATCCGCGGAGACGTGAAGGACGTCCTGCTCCTCGACGTCACCCCGCTGTCCCTGGGCATCGAGACCAAGGGCGGCATCATGACGAAGCTCATCGAACGCAACACGACCATCCCCACCCGGCGTTCGGAGATCTTCACCACCGCCACGGACAACCAGCCCTCGGTCGGCATCCAGGTCTTCCAGGGCGAGCGCGAGATCGCCGCCTACAACAAGAAGCTCGGCGTCTTCGACCTCACGGGCCTGCCGCCCGCGCCGCGCGGGGTGCCGCAGATCGAGGTCGCCTTCGACATCGACGCCAACGGGATCATGCACGTCTCGGCGAAGGACCTCGCGACGGGCCGCGAGCAGAAGATGACGGTGACCGGCGGCTCGGCCCTCCCCAAGGACGACATCGACCGCATGATGCGCGAGGCGGAACAGTACGCCGACGAGGACCGCCAGCGCCGCGAGGCCGCCGAGACCCGCAACCAGGCCGAGCAACTCGTCTATCAGACCGAGCGTTTCCTCCGCGACAACGAGGAACGGATCCCCGCCGACACCAAGTCGGAGGTGGAGTCCGCGATCACCGAACTCAAGACCCTCCTGGAAGACCGCGAAGGCGCCGACACCGCCGCCCTGCGCTCCGGCGTCGAAAAACTGGCCTCGGTCAGCCAGAAAATGGGCCAGGCCATGTACGCCCAGACCCAGCAGACGCCTCCGGAAGACCAGCAGCCGGGCACCGAACAGCCCACGGCGAACGCCTCGGACGAGGAGGGCGTGGTCGACGCGGAGATCGTGGACCTGTCTCTTATACACTTCTCCGAGCCCAGGAGACCAACCATCATCTTGTATGCCGTCTTCTGCTTGTAAAAAAGAAAGCACTCAACAACCAGACGATATCATCACAGTGAAGATCTCTAATGTCTTTTTTCATTCTTATG
>NZ_JAAKZX010000272.1 GCF_011045025.1 Streptomyces ureilyticus | reverse complement strand
TTCGGCCAGCCGGAGATCAAACTCGGCGTGATCCCCGGCATCGGCGGCACCCAGCGGCTGACCCGCATGGTCGGCCGCGCCAAGGCAATGGACCTGATCCTCACCGGCCGCACGATGGACGCCCGCGCCCCGGCACGGGCCGCAAACGCCGCCCGGCAGGGCCTCCGGGCGGCCCGGTGTGCCGCACTTCGCGCACTCCAGTACGCGGAGGGGTGGGCGTGCGGCGGCCGGTGTGGGCTCCGGCGGGAGCTTGTTGGTCAGGCGGTTGCGGACGAGGGCGGCCGGGCTGTGGACCGGGGTCGGGAGGCCTGCGGTCAGGGCCTGGAGTACGTGGTCGTCGGTGGCGCCCCTTGCGAACCACTCGGTGAGCAGCGGGGCGAGGTCTGCGCAGGACTTGGCCGACAGGGACAGGGCCGGGGTCGCCCGGCCGAGGGCCGCGAGGAGGATGTACGCGCGGGAGCGGGTGGGGCCTCGCCGGTCCGCTGAAGGTTCCTGCTCCTGAGGTACGTCGCCCCGCGTGAACGCCGCCCACCAGCCGTCGTCCCGTGCCGTTCGCGAGAACCACGTTCGGGTGATCCAGCGTGGGCTTCCCGAGTCGGCCAGATGTTCGCGGCCCCGGCGCAAGTGGCCTGCCCGTTGGAGGTTGTTGAGGGCTGTGCGGAGGGCGCACTGGCCGTACGGGAGCGTCTTGGCCAGCGTCTTTACGGAGATGTCGGCGCCGTTGGGGAGGCGGTCGATGTACGCGGCGACGGCTGCTTCGCGAGGCGGGAGGTGGGCGAAGTCGTGTGCCGTGCGGGGGAGTTGGTCCGGGGCGCCGCGTTTTCCGTAACCCGGGTTGGCCATGGGGTGCGGGGAGGCGTGCGCGGGCAGGAACGTAGCACTAAGGTTGGCGTCAGCCATGGGATCGAGTCGCTTTCGATCTCGTAGGTCAGGCCCCCGCAGGTGTTTGCCGCACCTAGCGGGGGTTGTTCGTTGTGCGGGCACGCTGAGCCCATGTGACTGTCCGTGGCAAATCGGTCGCGTCACGTCAACCCGCGTGGAGGGTGGGCGGGTTGAAGCCCGCCTCCCAATCCTCAGAAACAGGGCTCGGAGCTCGACGCTTGAGCTTCGGGCAGAGCGGCTGCGGGTGGCCCCGGTTCAGCTCCGTCGGCCCGTACCCGCCCTGATCGCTTCGGAGTTGCGCCGATGCGTCCAGCCGCCCGCGCCTCCGTACCGATCGCGGAAAAATGTGACACCTGGACCCCGGACTGTCACATTCCCGCGACCCACCTACCCCGCCTACCGGCTGTCGGCCGCTGAGCCGCACCGGTGTGCAGGCGAGGCGCTGACGCGCACCCGTCGACCGGCCGGCCCTCTGCTAGTCGTGCTTGAGGTTTGCGACGAAGGCCGTCCAGGCCTCGGCCCGGAACGCGAGCTTCGGGCCGTGGGGGTTCTTGGAGTCGCGGACAGGGGCTAGGCCGGGGAGGTTGGCGGCGACTTCGAGGCAGTCGCCACCGCTGCCGCCGCTGTGGCTGGACTTGTGCCATACAGTGGCTGCACCGTGTGGGCGCGAATGACCGGAAGCGTTGCCGCAGGCAGGAAGGCAGGGGCGGGGCCCGAGGGCCCCGGCTGTGTGCCCGCCGGGGCGGTGTGTCAGACGATGGCGAGCCGGTCCACCAGCAGCTCCACCCTCGACTCGGCGTCCTCGGGCAGCAGGCGGCCCGCTCGGGTCAGGGTGGCCAGGCCGTGCAGGGCCGCCCAGAACGTCTCGGTGAACAGCCCCGGGTGGACGCTGTCGCCGGCGACCTCGGCGAGGCACTCGAGCAGGGCGGCGAAGGCGTCCTTCAGCGGCTCGGGGGTGTCCTCTTGCGCGTACGCCAGGCCGCCGTCGAGCTGGAACAAGGCGTCGTAGACCGCCGGGTTGCGTGCGGCGAAGTCGAGGTAGGTGCGGGCCAGGGCGGTGACCCGGGCGCGGGGGCGGTCCGCGGCGGAGGTCGCGGCCCGCACCGCCGTGGCCAGATCGGCGGCCCCCTGAAGGGCGACGGCGCCGATGATCTCGCGCTTGCCTCGGAAGTGGCTGTAGAGGACGGGCTGGCTGTATTCGATGCGCTCGGCGAGCCGGCGGGTGGTGACCGCGTCCCAGCCCTGCTGCTCGGCGAGTTCGCGGGCGGTCGCCACGATGAGGCGCTCGCGCTCCGCCCGTTCGCGCTGCTTGCGTTCCTGTACCGACATGAATCGATCCTAGCATCGCTAGACAACCGAGCGGCAGTAGTACTAGCGTTGCCTCATCAGCTAGCAACGCTAGTTCACGGAGGGGTCGTCATGTTCAACGCACTCGAGGTCGTCACCACCGTCGTCGTCGGCCTGATGGTGGGGGTGGAGTTCTCCGTCGCCTTCATCATGAACCGGATCCTGGACGCGCTTCCCGAAGACAGCGGCCAGCTCGGCCACGCCCACGGCGGCCGGATGCTCGGCGCCCTGATGCCGTTCTGGTACATCGGCTCGCTCGTCCTCGTCGCGATCTGGGCCGTCGCCGGATGGCACCACGACGGCGCCGGACTCGTCGCCACCGCCGGCGCGCTGCTGATCCTCAGCGTGATCATGTCGCTCCTGCTGCTCGTCCCGATCAACAACCGAAACAAGACCTGGACCCCCGAGAACCGGCCCGCCGACTGGAAGGAGCAGCTGCACCGCTGGGGCCGCTACCACTACGTCCGCGTCGCCGTCATCGTCGCCGCGTTCACCCTGCTGGTCGCCGCCCTCGCCTGATACCACCGCTGCCCTGACATGCACTGGTTCGCCCCTGTATATCGACGGCTTTTGCCCCGTCGGGGTGAGCCCGAGAGGGCTTCGGATTTCTGACCCCGCGGGCCGACGCCACGCCGGTGGCCGCACAATCCCCACTCCCCGGGCGGCGGCTGACCACCGAAATCCCGGCATCCGGAAATGCAGCTGCCGCTCAGATCCCACAATTGCCATCCCGGCAAGCTACGCCCCTCGATCAGCCGCGTCCGCGCGGCCTGATCAGGCCCCATACGACACAGCAAGCTCCACGAAGCTCACCAAGCTGACGAAGTCTCGCAAGGAGAAGAACAGTGTCGCTGAAGAAGATCAATACCGTACTGGCCGCCGCCTTCATCCTCTTCATCCTCTGGTTCGGGACGGAGTTCATCCTGAACCCGGAGACGACGGCGCCGGGCTTCGGCCTGCCGAGCTGGCCGTCCGGCGACGGCGACGGCTTCCTGATCATCAAGGGAATCCGCGACGTCGTCCTGGCCCTGGTCCTGGGCATCCTGCTGGTGACGGGCCACCGCCGGGCGCTGGGCTGGGTGCTGCTGGTGGAGGCCCTCGCCGCGTACGGCGACATGACTACGGTGCTGGCCCACCACGGCTCCGTGGCCACCGCGCTCGGCATCCACGGCCTGACCGCGACACTGATGGTGGTCAACGGCCTGCTGATCATGCGCGAGACCCGCAAGGTCGCGGCCGCTCCGGAAACGCCCGCCCTGCAGCCCGCCTAGCGCGGATCGGGTCGTGATCAATCCGTGGGTTTCGCCCCGTTCCAGGCCCTGGCCCGGTAGACCGTCGTGCGTGACGCGCGCAACTGACGGACGAAGAGTGGGACTTCCTCGAGCCGTACCTGCCGATCGGCGAGTACGGCCCGTACCCCAAGACCCTGCGGCAGCAGGTAGAAGACCGCCGCCGAAGAGGAGAAGGCCCCGCCAAAGGGGGCAGCCCCGAAGTACAAAGCGGACGCGACGCCGAAGCGGCCCCCGAGCGGGAGGAGCGACGACGGGTCCGCCGCCGGCGAAAGCTCCGCCTGAAGACCGCCCTCTTGGGAGGCTCGCGGGGCGGGTAGACCAGCAAGTCCACCTCGCCGCCGACCGCAGTTGCCGCCCGCTGGCGTTCGTGCTGACCGCCGGACAGGCTGCCGACAGCCCGCAGTTCATCCCGTCCTGCGGAAGACAAGACCCCCGACAGCTACCTCGCCGGCCTATACCTGCGCGCCTCGATGATCTGGATCAAAGACCTCACCAGAGCGACTCATTGATCACGACCCGATACGCGCCCTAGCGCGGTACGGCGCTGACCTGTGACGGCGCCGGAAGTCTTGCCGGAGCGCTAGAGGTTGCCCATGGGTTCGATGTCGATCTTGTGGGGTTCGCCCCAGATGCGTAGGACCTCGTAGTCGGTGAACTCGTGGACCAGGCGGTAGGCCATGCCGGGGTGGGGGCCGCGGCGCTGGGCGGCGAGGAACAGCTCGGCTTCCTGTTTGTCGCGGCGGGGGGTGCCGCAGAGTTGCCAGACCTGGCCCGTCCACATCTCGGGGAGCCAGCGCTGCTGGGGCTGGGGGCGGTCGCCCCGTACGCCGTAGCGGGACTTCGTGCGCTCGAGCGTCTCGTCCGGGGTGGTCGGACGGCCCTGGGTGAAGGAGTCGTTGACCTTCGAGCGGCGGGCGATTCGGCGGCGGGTCTCGCAGAGCAGGCAGAGGTCGGGGGCGTCCTCGTCGACCGGGCCCGTGGGGTGCTCGGCGCAGCGCGTGGTGGGGGCCGCCGTGGTGACCGTTTCCTCCAGGAGGTCCAGCGCTCGCTTCAGGTCCGCCTTGACCTCGTGCAGCTTCGCGTCGGGTGTGTCCTTGCCCAGGGCCTCGCCGTGCTCGCCGAGAAGCCGCAGGGCGCGGCCCAGGGCGGTCAGCTGTGCGTGGTTCATGGTGGTCGTCCCTCCCGGGAGCGGAGCTGTGCTGCCGACGCCCCCAAGAATCACATGTGCCACTGACATTCCGCCCCGGGAGCCCGGGCTCGGGCGTGACCGTCGCCCCCGGGAGCCGGCTCGGGCCGCTCCTCGGGCGCTGCTCAGCCGCTCGCGAGGGCCGCCTGAAGAGCCGCCCGAAGGTGGCCGTTCGCCTCGGTGAGCAGGCGGGCGGCGGTGGCGGCGTCGACGTCGGCGAGGATGACGAGGATCGCGTTCTTCGTCTCGCCGTCGGCCGCGCTCAGGGCCGCCTCGATCTGGTCGTCGGGCGCGCCCGTGGCCAGCGCGACGATACGGCGCGAACGGGCCCGGAGCTTGTCGTTCGAGGCCCGTACGTCGACCATCAGGTTCCCGTACGTCTTGCCCAGGCGGATCATCGTGATCGTCGACAGCATGTTGAGGACCAGCTTCTGGGCCGTGCCCGCCTTCAGGCGCGTCGAGCCGGTCAGCAGCTCGGGGCCCACGACGACCTCGATGCCGTGGTCGGCCGCCGCCGCGAGCGCGCTGTCCGCGTTGCAGGACAGGCCGATGGTCAGGGCGCCGAGTGCGTGGGCGTGTTCCACCGCGCCGATCGCGTACGGGGTGCGGCCCGAGGCGGAGACGCCGACCACCGTGTCGTTTGCGGTGATGCCCAGGGAGCCCAGGTCCTCGGCCGCCAGCTCCTTGGAGTCCTCGGCGCCCTCGATCGAGTTGACCGTCGCGTCCGGGCCGCCCGCGATCAGGCCGACGACCTCGGAGGGGTCCGTGTTGAACGTGGGCGGGCACTCGGAGGCGTCGAGCACGCCGAGGCGGCCCGCGGTGCCCGCGCCCGCGTAGACGAGACGTCCACCGCGTGCCATACGGTCCGCGATGGCGTCGATCGCGGCGGCGATCCGCGGGAGCTGTGCGGCGACGGCGGTGGGCACGGTCGCGTCCTCACCGTTCATGATCTTCGCGATCTCGAGGGTGGGCAGTTGGTCGATCCGAGCGAGCTCGGGGCGGAACGCCTCGGTGGTCAGGGTCTCCAACTCGTCCCGTACATCACGGAAGGGGGAGGAGGCATCGGCGGGGGAGGTCATGTGGGGCGGCTCTTTCCGGTGTTCGTTCCGGTGCTGGCTTTCGTTACTCGTTACTCGTACTCGAGTACTTGTACGCGAACTGCTCGGCCTAGCGCTGGGAGCCGCGGGGGCTGTGGCGGTGCGCCAGCGCCTCATACGAGGCGGCCAGTGCCGGCGCCGCCGTCTCGTACGTCCGCTGGGCCACGCCTATGAACAGGCAGTCCACGACCAGCAGTTGGCTCGTACGGGACGACATGGCGGCCGGCCGCAACTCGCTCTCGCGGGCCGTCGACGTGGTGAGGACGTGGTCGGCGTACTGCGAGACCGGGCCGTCCGGGCGGCCGGTGATCGCGACCGTCGTGGCGCCCCGCTCGAAGGCGACCCGTAGCGGTTCGATGACGTCGCCGGTCGAACCGGAGTGCGTGATCGCTATCGCCACGTCCTTGGCGCGCAGCTGCACGGCGTTGGTGACCGCGAGGTGCGGGTCACTGAACGCGTGGGCTATGAGGCCGATCCGCAGGAGCTTCTGGTGGAGGTCCTGGGCGACCAGGCCGGAGGCGCCGACTCCGTAGACGTCGATACGGCCGGCCGCCGCGAGCGCGGAGACGGCCGCGCCGAGCTGGACCGTGTCCAGCCCTGCCGCGGTGTCGGCGAGGGTCTGCTGCTCGTCGTACGCCAGTTTCGCCACGACGTCCGCGATCGGGTCGTCGACCGCGATGTCGGCCGTGACGGCGGGCGCGCGGCCCGACTGCTGATGGGCGGCGAGGCCGGCGAGGGCCAGGCGCAGGTCGCGGTAGCCGGGGTAGCCGAGGAGGCGGGCGGTGCGGACGACCGTGGCCTCGCTGGTGCCGGTTCGCTCCGCGAGGCCGGTGACTGTGAGGGCCGCGCAGCCTGCGGGATCGCCGGCCACGGTCTCGGCGACCCGCTGCATGGAGCGGGTCATCGACGGGGCGAGCGTGCGGACCTTGGCGGCGAGGGCCGCCGGGGCGGGCGGGGTCTCGCCTGCGAAAATTTCCTTCACGTTGGGGGTCACCTTTGAAAGGTATTTTCGGCGGACGGGAGGGTCAAGGGGTGGCTGGGCCGTAGGCGCACAATGGGCGTATGGAACAGCCCGCCTTCCCCTACCCCGTCAGCCCGCTGGAGCAGGCGCTGCATGCCGCCCGTGCGCTCGTGATCGCCGATCTCGTCGCGGGCGATGTCGCCGAGGCCGATGTCGTTTCCCTCGTCGAGGCGTCGGTGGTGCAGCGGCGGTGGTGGGTGGAGCAGTGGCCGGAGGGGGTGGAGTATGTGGCGGGGCTGGTTGCTCAGGATGTGCAGGACGCGTTGCTCGAGCGGTACGGGCGTTGGCCGCTGTGCCCCGTCTGTGGCGCCGGTGACCCGCACGCCCTCGATGTCGAACCGGAACTCGGGCCCGATCCGCACTGGGTGTGCCACAAGGCGGGCGTGAGGGTCTCGGCGGTGGGCTCGCTCGGCTCGGCGACGGGAGGGCCCGGCGGCGGTCCCGGCGGTCCCGGCGGTCCCGGTGGGGCGTCCTCCTCGTGACCGTCTACATCGATCCGCCCGTGTGGCCGGGCCACGGGCACCTGTGGTCGCATCTGATCAGCGACGTGTCGTTCGACGAACTGCACCTGTTCGCCGCGGAGTTGGGCGCCCCGCCCCGTGCCTTCGAACGGGATCACTACGACATTCCGTCGCATCGTTACGCGGACTGCGTGCGCGCCGGAGCGGTTGAGGTCAGCAGCCGCGAGGTGGTGCGGCTGCTCCACGAGTCGGGGCTGCGCAGGCCCAAGGGGCGTACGCAGCCACGTACGTAAGGCCCCTCAGGTCAGCTCGCCGACGCGCAATTCGTACACGTACTCCTCCTCGTCCTCCCGCACCCGCGTGAAGCCCGCGCGCGACACCACGCCCTGGGAAGGAGTGTTGGCGCGGTCGATCTTCGCGCACAGCAGCTTTTTCACGTCGTCGCGTGCCAGCGCCCATGCGGACAGCGCGCGCAGCGCCTCCGTGGCGTAGCCGTTGCCGCGGACCGGTTCCGCGAGGTCGTAGCCGATCTCGACGCGGCCCTCGTCGTCGGGCGTGCCGTGGAAACCCATGCCGCCGATGGCGACGCCGTCCGACCTGCGCACCAGGACGAACACGCCCCACTCCGGGCGATGTTTCCCCCTCTCGTACGCCTTCACGACCAACCCGGAGGACACGTCCGTGCCCTCCGGGGGGCGGCCCTCGATCCACTCGAAGCCGCCCGTGCCGCCGATCCGCATATCGGCGGCGGCAGCGGGGGTGACCCCTTGGAGGGTGAGCCGCTCGGCGGGGATGACGAGGTTGTTGTTCCAGCGCCACTCGGTGACCGGCGCGCGGCCGGGCAGGTCGCCGCGGCCGGTGGCCCACAGGAGGGTGCGCCAGTGGTCGGGTCCTGGCTGGACGTGCGGGAAGATCCGGGTGAGTACGTCCTCGCAGAGCTGGGCCGGGGGCTCGTACGCGATCCCCAGTCCCTCGGCGATGTCATGCGTGTGCAGGAGCACCTCGGCGATGCCCATCGCGGCGAAGCCCTCGCGGTTCGCGCTGCGGAAGGGGTACGGGTGGAAGCCCCGCGCCTCGCGCGGCGCGGTGCGGACGGCCGCGGCGAGCAGGGCGCCGGTCGCCTCGATGACCTCCAGGAGGTCATCGGGGCCCTCGCACTCGGCGCAGTCGATGCGGAAGGGGACGTACCGGTCGGTGGGGCGGCCTGCTATCTGCCCCGCGTACGCGATGAGATCCGACGCGATGTGCTCCGCCGTTCTGCGGCAACTCCAGTCGAGGCGGCCTGCCTTGACGCCCCAGTCCCGCTCGCCGGCCGCTGGCCGCAGCGCCGCCACGGCGTCCGCGACGGCTTCCTGTATCTGATCCCCGCCCATGTCTCCCATGGGGGCGACGATAGGTGGTCAGTTCGCGGAACGGGACTGAATAACCGCCTCATCGGTGCCGGCGGGTGCGGCCCCGATGACGACGCGGGAAGCCGGACGCCGATGAAGCCGCAGCGAGACGGCGCTCGCCGCCCCCGCCGTGACCGTCATGGCCGCACCGGCCCACGCCGTCGAGGCGTACCCGAACCCCGCGTCGATGACCACGCCGCCCAGCCAGGGACCGCCGGTGTTGCCGAGGTTGAAGGCGGCCGTGGTGGTGGCGCCGGCGAGGGTCGGGGCGGCGCCCGCGACATTGAACATGCGGGCGTTCAGCGCGGGAGCCGTATAGAAGGCCGAGACGCCGAGGAGGAAGGAGAGGGCGACGGCGGCGAGCGCGTACTGGCCGAGGAGGGCCAGGGCGATGAGGAGAACGGTCGAGGCCGCGATGCCGGACAGCAGTACCCCGAAGAGGTGCGCGTCCGCGATCCGGCCGCCGATCGTCGTGCCGACGAGCGCGCCGATCCCGAAGAGTGCGAGGACGGTGGGTACCCAGCCTTCCGCCAGGCCCGCCACGTCCGTCAGCAGCGGCGCGAGATAGCTGAATGTGCAGAAGACGCCGCCCGCGGCGAGGGCGACGATCGAGATGGTGAGCCAGGTCTGGCGGTCCCGGTAGATCCGCAGCTCACGCTTGAGCCGGGGCCTCTCGGCCGGGAGGGGAAGGGACGGGATGAGGGTGACGACCCCGACGAGGGCGATCCCGGACGCGGCGGCGACCGCCCAGAAGGCGGAGCGCCAGCCGAGGTGATCACCGAGGAAGGCACCCGCCGGGACGCCGAGAACGTTGGCGATCGACAGACCGCCGATCATCACGGCGAGCGCGCGGGCACGGGCGTTCGCCGGCACCATCGCGACGGCGACCGCGGCACCGACCGCCCAGAACCCGGCACACGCCAGCGCACTGATCACCCGGGACGCGAAGAGCACGGCGTAGTTCGGCGCGAGGGCACCCGCGATCTGGCCCAGGCCGAAGACCGTGATGAGGCTGATCAGGGTCGTGCGGCGGGGGAGGCGGATGGTTGCCACGGCGAGCAGGGGCGCTCCGACGACCATCCCGATCGCGAAGGCCGATATCAGCAGGCCCGCACGTGGGATCGACACGCTCATGTCGTCCGCGATGGCCGGCAGGAGGCCGGACAGCATGAACTCGCTGGTGCCCAGGGCGAAGACGGAGAGCCCGAGGATGTAGACGGCCAGGGGCATACGGGCGGGAGCGCGGGCGACGGAGGGCATCTTCATGGGCAACCAAGGGGGATGGAGTGGCATTCCCGGACGCGGTCACTGAGCGGCGTCGAGGAGCTCCAGCTCGGCGCCGATGTTGTAGCGCGCCGTCGCCTCCCACTCCGCCGCCCCGTGCGGGGTGCGGAACAGGCGTGGCAGGGCGAGGAGTTGGCGCAGGACCGTGGCGCGGCCCTCGCGGAAGGCCTCCGAGGGGACGAAGGCGTACTCCTCGCGGATGGCCGCCGTGTAGACGGCGTACGTGTTCGGGGGCGCGGCCAGGATCGCCAGGTCGGCGTCGCAGAGGACCTGGCCGTTGGGGTCGTCGGGTGATGGGTCGTGGGTGATCGTGAGGCGGACCAGGCGGGCGACCTCGGCCGTCTTCTCCGGCGGGAGACCGGCTTCGGTCAGGGCGCGCTCGGCCAGGCGGGCCGAGCGTTCCTCGTTCTCGGAGCGGTCGGGGAGGTAGACCGCGTCGTGGAACCACGCGGCGAGGCGGACCAGGTCCGGGTCGTTCGCGTACTGCTCCAGTACGTCGATGTGGTCCAGGACCGCCGTGAGGTGATCGAGGGTGTGGTAGCGGCGCTGAGGTTCCGACCAGCGGGTCAGGAGGTCGTCGGCGTAGGGGGCGGGGTCGGGTGTGGC
>NZ_JAAKZX010000271.1 GCF_011045025.1 Streptomyces ureilyticus | reverse complement strand
TCCCGGGCAGCCACCAGTTGGCGCGGCCCGCCAGGCACATCGCGGCGGGCACCAGGACGCCCCGGACCAGTGTGGCGTCCACCAGGACGGCGACGGCCAGGCCGAAGCCGAGGATCTTGAGGGAGGTGATGCCGGACAGCAGCAGTGCGCCCATGCTGATGGCCACGACCAGAGCGGAGGCACTGACCAGTCGTCCGGTACGGGCGATGCCGAAGACAACGGCAGCGCGGTTGTCCCCGTGGGCGGTGTAGTGCTCCCTGACCCGGGAGAGCAGGAAGAGCTCGTAGTCGATGGAGAGCCCGAAGGCAATGCAGAACATCAGCGGGGGGATGCTGGTCTCCAGCGTGCCGGTCGGTGTGAAGCCGCCGACCAGCCAGGTCGCGTGGTGGTCCTGGAAGACCAGCACGATGGCGCCGAGGCTCGCGGTCAGGCTCAACAGCCCGACCAGAAGGGCCTTCACCGGCAGCAGCAGCGATCTCGTGAAGAGCAGAAGCAGCACGAATGTGCTGATCAGCATGGCGAGCCCGGCTCGGGGGAGGGCGTGTGCCATCGCTTCCGTGGTGTCCGCCGAGAGGGCGGCGGGACCGCCCACCAGCACGGACCCCGGCGCGGGAAGTGCGCGGACGTCGGCGACGAGGCGCTCCGCGGCCGGGCTGCCGGGCCCCTGGAGTGCGGTGAGGGTCAGCAGGGTCGCGTTCCGTCCGTGATACGCGGCCGATGCCGGGGTCGGGGAAGCGATGCGCCGCCCGTCGCGGTACGTGCCCGCCGACGAGCGTACGTCGGTGACGCCGGGGAGTCCGGAGAGCTGTCGCGCATAGCGGGTCACCGCGGCGTCGGCCGGCCGCTCGCTGTGGGCGGGTGGGGTCAGTACGAGTTTCAGGACCCGCCCGGGCGAGGACACGAAGTCGGCGAGGATGCTGTCGGCCGTCGCGTGGGAGGAGGCCGACATCGGCAGGCTCCGCTCGTCCACGAGGCCGAACCTGGCATGGCCGAAGGGCAGCGCCAGCACAGCCAGCAGCAGGCAGCACCCACCGCCGAAGAGTACGGGCCGACGGGCCACGGCCAGCCCCACGCGCCGCCACCCGGGGCTCTCGGCGGAGGATTCACCGGCCCGGCGCCGGATCGCCCGCCACAGGTCACCGCGGTCCAGGTGCGGGCCCAGCACGGTGAGGAGGGCGGGCACCACGCCCAGCGCGGCCACCGCAGAGAGCGTCACCACAGCGATCCCCGCGCATGCCAGGGACTTCAGGAAAGGCATCGGCAGAAGCAGCAGAGCACCGAGGGCGAGTGCGACGGTGAGGGCGGAGAAGAGCACGGTGCGGCCCGCGCTGCGGCGGGCCTCGGCGACCGCTTGCCGCTCGGACAGCCCAGCGGCGATGCTTTCGCGGTACCGCGCCACGAGGAACAGCCCGTAGTCGACGGCCAGCCCGAAGCCCAGTGCCGTAGTGATATTGGCGGCGAACGCCGAGACCTCCATGAACTCGCTGAGCAGCCGCAGCGCGGTGAGTCCTCCAGCGACCGACAGCAGCCCGATGGCCATCGGTACGATCGTGGCAACGAGCGAGCCATAGGCAGTCGCGAGAACCAGCAACACCAGTGGAGCCACGATCAGTTCGGCGCGTACCAGGTCGGTCCGGCTCTGCTGAACGGCTTCGTGCCTCCCCCAGGCCGGGCCCGTGGCCGACACCTCGAACGGCCCTTGGCCACCCGTGAGCCGCGGCACGATGCGGGCCGCTGTCCGGACGCGGTCGGACTCGCTGCCCCGCAACTCGGCGACGACGAGGGACGATTGGCCATCGCGCGACCGCAGTGCCGGGTCGCCCGTGGTCCAGTACGACGCGGCTCGGCGTACGCCCTCCAGGCCGGCGACCCGTCGGGTGAAGGCCGCTCCGGCCGTGCGTGTACCGGGATCGTCCGCCGGGCTGTCGGTACGGGCCAGGAGGACCAAGTCGCCAACAGACACGGCGAATTGGCGGGCGAGTGCCCGGTCGGCGCGCTCGGCCTCGGTGTTTCCCGGGGTGTAGCCGCCCTGCCCCAGCCGGTCGAAGGAGCCCCCGGCGAGCAGCGCGCAGACCGCCGCGAGCAGAGCGGCGACGCACAACACCCGCCAAGGGGAGGGTGATTGCCGACTCTCCGGCGCGCCGGACGGGCCTTGTGGCCCTCCCCCTCCCCGTGTGCCCTCGGGCCCCGGTTCTCCCCGTGGGCCAGGCGCCCTCTGCGAGCCCACTTTGCCCTGCGTGCTGTGCGAACCCACCTGGATCTCACCCGTTCCGGCGCCGACGGACAGTCTCGATAGTAGCTAAAAGTAATGAGTTAGTTACTTAGTGTAGAGTCTTTGATCGTTCGCTGTTGTGCCGGCCGACTTGAGAGAGGGATCCCCATGCCTTTGGGGCCGTCGTCCCTGGATCCGCTGCTTTCAGAATCTCCTGCCCCCTCGCCCGTGGACCGGTTTCTGTATCGGGCCGCGCGAAGGGCTCGGAACCAGGCCGAGTACCAGGGCTATCTGCTCCTGTTCCGCGGCGCCACGCCGCCCCTGGAACGGGTCCGCGACCATGTGGCCGCCACCGCGCTCCGCGTTCCGGCGTGGGCGTACCGCATCGCTGAACGGCACGGTCGCCTTGTGTGGGAGGCCGCCACTGCCCCTGACCCTCGCGGCCATGTCCATGAACTGCGGGTGGCGCCGGGCCCGGACCCCATCGGACGGATGGTGGAAGCACTGCTCCGGCTTCCCTTCCCCGAGGGGGCCCCGGACTGGGGACTCTGGCTGGTCCACGGCTGGGCACCGGACGCGTACGCGCTGTGCTACCGGGTCCATCACGCCCTGCAGGACGGCATGGGTGGCGCCACCGCGGTTGGTGCGCTGTTCGGCCCGGGCCTCGACCGCCGACTGCCGCTGACCGTGCCGACCGAGGCAGAACCACCCTTGAAACTCATGGAGTTGGCAACGATGCTCGCCGTCGACATTCCCGCCGCCGTGCGCCACACCGCCCGCTGGACCCCGGGTCTGCGCCCGCCCGGCGCGCACCGCACGCTCCATCACACCCACGTCGAAGTGGAACGGCTCCGCAGTCTCGGCAAGGTTGCCGGAGCCACCCTCAACCAGGTCTATCTCGCCGCCACCGCCGGAGCCCTGCGCACCTGGAGCCCCGCCGACTGGAGCGCGGGGAAGCGTTCCCGGCGACGGCCCCTGCATGCCTTCGTGCCGTTGGACACCCGCCCCGCCGGGCACGAGCCCGCCACACTCGGCAATCACATGGCGATGCTGCGCGTCCCCCTGCCCTGCGCGGAGCCCGATCCCCGCCGCCGCCTGGAGTCCGTGGTCTGCAGCGCCCGGGTGACCCCCGAGCGACGCATGGCCACGCGGGCCGGACTACGGGTCCTGCCGCGTACCGGCGCCGCGCTGATCCGGTACTTCTTCGGTCCCCGGCGTACAGCGCTGACGGTCACCAATGTCCGTATTCCGGACGGGCTGTCCTTCGGCGCCGACCCGGTGACCGCCTCCATCGGACTGCCCGCCCTCCTCCTCGACCACGCACTGGTGGTGGGTCTGTCGAGCTACGGCCCCGATGCCGGCGTGTTCTTCATCTCAGACCGTACCGACCCGGATCCGGCCGTCCTGCCCGAGCTGTGGCTCGCGGCGCTCTCCGAACTCGAGGACGCCCACCCGTGCTGACCGTGCTGACCGGCGCCACCGGATTCCTGGGGTCCCATCTGCTCGCCCACCTCCTGCGACGCCCCGGGCAGGTCACGGCACTCGTGCGGCAGGACGGCGAGGCCGGGTGGCGGCGGCTGGAGAGTGCCCTCCGCGCCACCGGCGAGCCCTGGCCCGACGACCTGCGCGCCAGGGTGCGGCTGGAGCGTGCCGACATCGCCGAACCGCTGCTCGGCCTCACCCCCGAACGGCACCGCGAACTGGCCGGACAAGCAGACGCCATCTGGCACAGCGCCGCCGACGTCGACCTCGTCGCGCCCGAGAACCGTCTGGCACGGGTGAACGTCGAGGGCACCCGGCACGTCCTCGACCTGGCCGCGGCCGCCCCGGGCCGCCGCCCCCGGATCGTCCTCATCAGCACGGCCTACGTGGCCGGCGGACGCCTGCGCGGCACCGTACGCGAGGACGAACTCGACGACCGGCACGGCTTTCTCACCCCGTACGAGGCGTCCAAGTACGCCGCCGAGCAGGTGGCCCGCGCGTGGGCGCACGAGCACCGCCACCCGGTCACGGTGCTGCGGCCGGGTGTGCTCCTGACCGACCGTCCGCTGCCCGTGGGGGCGCCGCGGCATCCGCTGGCCGAGGCGGGCGCCCGGCTCAGCGTGCTGGCCCGCCGTGATCCCTCCCGGCTGCTCCCGGGGACACCGCCCGGCAGCCCCTTCACGCTGCGGATCCCCGGCCGCGAGGACGCCGTAGTGAATCTCCTCCAGATCGAGTACGCGGCCCAGGTCGCGGTGTGTCTCGCGTTCCGCGAACCGGCCGCGCTCGTAGAGTCGTTCCACCTCACCCACCCGGACGACACGCCGGTGAGCGACTGCCTGGGCGTCATGCGTGGCATCTGCCCCTGGCTGGATGTACGGCTCGACCCGAAGGCCGGCCCGCTCGGGCCGGCCGGGCAGCGGCTTGTCGGTGTGATAGGTGGCATCCACGCCCATACGTCCGTACTCCGCCGCTATGACCGCAGCAGGCTGCGGGAGGCACTCGGCGGAGCCGTCCCGGACCCGCTCCCCCTGGACGCCCGGTATCTGACCGCCGCCTTCGAGGCAGCCGTGTCCTCCCGCCGATCGACCACCGTGTAACGGAGTTCACCATGTGCGCAACGTACGACGACATCGTCGGCATCCTCGTCGAAGAGCTTGGGCAGTCCCGTGAGGAACTGAGCCCCGAGACCACCTTCAGAGAGCTCGGGATCGACTCGCTGGCCCTCCTCGAACTGAGCGTCATCGTGGAGGAGCGCACCGGCATCCTGCTGGAAGGGGTCACCCACGGCTCCTCCATCGCCGAGGCGGCCGCCGCGCTCGGCGATGCCCTCGCTCCGGCGGCCGCGCGGTCCGGCGACCGGCCCTTGTCGACGGCGGATGACCGGGCTCCTTTGAAGGCGGGTAACCAGGCTCTTTCGGCGGCAGGGGAATCCGGGCGGTGAGGCACGACGACATCGCCGTCACCGGTATCGGCCTGGTCACTCCCGCCGGTATCGGGGTCGATGCGACCTGGCAGGGGCTGCTGGACGGTCGGCCCACAGCGGCCACGGATCCCGAACTCGTCCATCTGGACACCGACTTCACCTGTCGGGTTCCCGGCTTCGACGCGGGCCGGCTGCTCGGCCGTGCGCTCTCCTGGCGCCTGGACCGCTTCACTCGGCTCGCCCTCGTCGGCGCGCGGGAGGCGGTCGCCGATGCCGGGCTCGACACCGACGACTGGGACCCGGCGCGGGTGGCCGTCGTTCTCGGCGTCGGAAGCAACAGCCTGGAGCGGTATCCGCAGGAGTTCGGGCGGTTCAACTCGAACCGCCCGAACCGGTTGTCACCGCTCGCCATCGTCCGCAGCGTCCCCAGCACGGTCCCGGCCGAGGTCGCGCTCAACCTCGGTGCCCGGGGACCGAGCCTGTCCGTGGCCACCGCCTGCGCCTCCGGGACGACAGCCCTGGGCATCGCCCAGGACCTGCTGCGTGGCGGCTCCTGCGACATCGTCGTGACCGGCGGCGCGGAATCCGGCGCCCTGCCCGCGGTAGTCGCCTGCTTCCAGCAGATGCGTGCGCTGTCCAGGCGTACGCACGACCCCGCCGGAGCCTCCCGGCCCTTCGACCGGGACCGGGACGGCTTCGTCCTCGGCGAAGGCGCCGGGATCCTCGTCCTCGAACGTGCCGCGCACGCGGACGCGCGCGGTGCCCGGACCCGCGCCGTACTGGCCGGCTTCGGTTCCTCCAGCGACGCCCACGACATCGCGGCTCCGCACCCCGAAGGCCGGGGCGCCACCGACGCGATGCAGACGGCCCTGCGCGACGCCGCGCTGACCGCCGCCGACATCGACCACGTCAACGCGCACGGAACCTCGACCCCGCTCAACGACGCCGCCGAATTCCGTGCCCTGCGAGCTGTTTTCGGCACACCCCCGGCTGTTACCGCGAACAAGAGCGTCCTCGGTCACGCTCTGGGCGCGGCGGGCGGCATCGAGGCGGCGGCGACCGTGCTCACCCTCCAGCACCAGATCATCCCGCCCACCGCCAACCTCGACGCGCTCGATCCGGACATCGATCTGGATGTCGTACGCAAGTCTCCCCGCTCCGCCCGCATCCGGGCCGCCCTCAGCAACTCCTTCGGCTTCGGCGGCCAGAACGCCGTCGCGCTGTTCACCACTGCGACCTGATCACCACTACGACCTGAGCACCACTACGCCAGCCCTCTCCGACAACCTGATGGGTCGTCACTCACATGCTTCTGAGTAGCTCCCCGCCTGCCAGCCCCACCCTGACCCTCCCCGCACCGCTCACCCCCGACCAGCTTGAGCGGGCCGTGAGTCCGCTGGACATCCGCATCAGCCCCGAGGCCAGGGCCCGGGCCGCGGCCTGCCAGGTCTTCCTCACCGGTCGGCTCGCCTCCGGCGCGGTGGTCTACGGTGCCAGCACCGGCTTCGGTCCGCTGGTCGGATACGGCGGCCGAACAGATGCCGCCGAGCAGTGCGACAACGCGCTCGCCCATCTGGGCTGCGGACAGGGCGCGGACCTGCCGGTACCCGTGGTGCGCGCGACGTTGCTGGTACGGCTGGCCTCACTCACCCGCGGACACTCCGCCGTCACGCCGGAGGTTCTCGACGCCCTCGCTGCGGCCCTGCGCACCGGCTTCACCCCCGCCGTACCCCGCCTCGGATCGGTCGGGGCCAGCGGCGACCTGATCCCACTGGCCCACGCCGTCCAGGCGCTGCGTGGCCGCGGGCGCGCCTACTTCGGCACGACACCGATGCCCGCCGCCGCGGCGCTGGACCGAGCCGGTTTGCGGCCGCTGGTCCTCGATGGACGCGACGCCCTGGCCCTCGTCAACGGAACCTCCCTGACCTCGGCCGCCGCGGCCCTCGCACTGGCCCGGCTGCGGCGTGCGCACACGACAGCACTCCGGCTCACCGCCCTCCTCGCCGATCTGCTGGGCAGCACCCCCGGTTTCGCCGCGTCGCCCCTGCTCGACGCCTTCGGTCACCCCGACGCCGTACGCGCGGGCGCCGCGCTGCGTGGGCTGCTGGCCGGCATTGTGCCGACCGGACGGCGCCCGCTCCAGGAGCCGTACAGCATCCGCTGCACCCCGCAGTTGCTCGGCGCCGTCGGATCGAGCCTGCGGCACGCCGAGGAGGTCATCGGCCATGACCTGCGCGGCGTCAGCGACAACCCGCTGTGCTTCCCCGAGCTGGACGAGATCGCCCACGGCGGCAACTTCTTCGGCCAACCCGTCGCCTTCGCCGCCGACCTGCTCACGCTGGCCGCCGTGCAGACCGGCAACCTCGCCGAGCGCCAACTCGACCTGCTGATCGACCCGCACCGCAACGGCGGGCTGCCGCCCATGCTCGCCCCCGAACCGGGTCGACAGCACGCCGTGCAGGGCGTGCAACTGGCCGCCACCGCGATCCTCGCCCAGATGCGGCGCACCGCGACCCCGGCCTCCATCCAGAGCCTGCCCACCAACGGCCACAACCAGGACGTCGTCCCCTTCGGCACTCAAGCCGCACTGGGCGCCCTGGACCAGGCCGAGTCGCTGCGACTGCTGCATGGCTCACTCGCCGTCGCCCTGCGCCAGGCCGCCCATGTCGGCGCTCGCCGTCCCACCGCACCGGCCTGCGTCGACCTCCTCGACCACCTCTGCGCCACCGTCCCGGCTGTCGACCCGGACCGGCCACTCGACGCCGACGTGCGCGCGGCGGCCGACCTGCTCGACGGCCTGCCACAGGAACTGCCCGTATGAGTACGTGTGGGTGCGGTCACGCCGAGCCGCCGGACGGGGTTGTGCAGGTGAGCTCCCTGTACCTGCCCGAGGCGGGCATCGGCTGCGGCATCGGCGGCGGCGCGGCATGTGCCCTCGCAGACCTGAACCCGAAGCGAGAACCCGGGCACACCCGGCTTCTCGCACAAGAATCCGGACACACAGGCACGGTCGCTCCGTACGATCCCGACGCGCGCGCCCGCTACCGATGGACCGTCGGCCATCAAGCGGCCTTCATGGTGTGGCGGCTGACGTCGGAAGCGCTGATGCCACTCGCGACGTCCGACGCCCCGAACCCGGCCGCAGTGGCCCAGGCGGCGCTGCTCCAGGACATCTGCTCGGCACTCTTCGTCTACACCGGCAGCTGCTCGGCGGACCGATACGCGGCGACCGTACGCACGGACATGAGGGCCTGCGCCCCGGCGTTCAGCGGCGAGTGGGCTGCCGACTACGCCCCCCTCCCCGGTCTGCTGCACCGGGTACGGGCCCGTCATCCCGCCCAGCGCATCGCCCCGCTGCTCGAGGCGGTGACCGCCGGGCACCAGGTACACCGGGCCATGGCCGCACGGCTCGTCCCCGGAGGCGCGTCCCTGCTGAGGCAGGCCGGACGCCGACCGGGCCTGGGGCCGACGTCAGCGGAACGGACCCGCTACGACACCTTCTTCCGTGTCGAACGCCGCCCGGTCTGCCAGGACGGCTTCAACACCCAACTCCTGTGCAGGGCAGGCCAGATGCTGCGCGACATCGCCGTACACGGCCTAGACGACGCGGACGCGCCGCCGCTCCCGCTGGGCGAAGGCCCGGTCGTGAGCCTGCTCCAGGAACTCGCCACGACAGTCACCCGACAGGAAAGCCCGGTGCCGCTGTGACGCACGACGACTTCAAGAACGTTGTGATGACGTCCGCCATCTACCGCTACCTACTGGCCCAGGCCGAATCCCCGGACCCCGTCCAGCAGAAGCTGATCGAACGCACCCAGGCGCTGGGCGGTCCGGCCGAGATGCAGATCCCGCACGAACAAGCCGTGTTCCTCACTCTCCTCACCAGACTGATCGGAGCGCGGCGCATCGTCGAGATCGGCACCTTCACCGGGTACTCCACCCTCGCCTTCGCCCGCGGCCTGCCCACGGACGGACGCATCGTGACCTGTGACGTCTCGCGGGAGTGGACCACCATCGCCCGCGAGGCATGGCAGGCGGCCGGAGTTGAGGAACGCGTCGACCTGAGGCTGGGCCCCGCAGCGGAGACCCTCCGAGAGCTTCCCACAGATCCCGTGCTCGACCTGGTCTTCCTTGACGCCGACAAGCCCGGCTACCCGGACTACTGGGAGCAACTCGTCCCCCGCGTCCGCCCCGGCGGTCTGCTGCTGGCCGACAACGTCCTGTACGGCGGCCACGCCGCCAGCCCCGCGGCCACGGGCAACGCCGCCGCCATCCGTGCCTTCAACGATCTCGTACGCGCAGACGAACGCGTCGAATCCGTCCTGCTCCCCATCGCCGATGGCCTGACCGTCGCACGCAAACACGACGACCGGCATTGACGCGGGGAGCGAGTCGGAGATGAGGCGCAGGCGTTGTCCGAGGACATCGCCAATGGAGCTGGCGCTGTCCAGTTCCTGGGCCTGTGCCTGGGCCTGTGCCTGTGCCTGTGTCTTGGCAAGGGCGGCGGTGAGCGCGGGCCAGTCGGGTTCGGCCAGGACGGTGTCCGCCAAGTCCGGCAGGGCGACTCGGCCGGACTGCGCCCGCTCGACGGCCCTGCGGCCGCCGAGCACGTCCCGTTCGAAGAGGGACGCGGATTGGGCGAACGCCTGGACCACCGGCTCCACAACGAGCCCTTGCGATGCGATGTACGACGACATGCGCGACTCTCCCGGATCGGGGCCCGCTCGTTGGGCTGTGGCGCATCGCACTGTAGGAAGCCGGGCGGCGGCCGCCTTTGCCCAGCGCGCACAGGTGCTTTGCGCATCGTGCACTCGCCTCGGGCGACCGGCCCGGAACGTCCGCGTCCGCGTCCGCACTTCGTGAAACCCGATACTCCTTGCCAGGGCGTTGGTGTCTCCGGACGTCTTGGTGCTGGTTGTCGCTTGTCATTGCTTGCGTCGTGAAGCCTGGTGAGGTGGGCATGAGCGTGGTGTTCTCGGTGCGGTCGATGCCCGGCAGCGAGCGCCTGGAGCACTGGCAGGAAGAGGTCTTCCGCACCTTCGTCCCGCTGCGGATCACCCTCCCCAAGGACGAGCCCTTCAGCGGGACGATCAGCACCGACCGACTCGGTCCGCTCCAGGCGACCACCGTCGACTCCGACCGCGGCCGCGTCGACCGCACGCCGCGGCTGATCGCCCGGGACAGCGCCGACTACGTGTACGTCGGCCTGCAGCGCAGCGGCCACGCCCACGTGGACCAGGACGCCAGAAGCGCCGAACTGCGCCCGGGCGACGTGGCGTCGACCGCGAGGACGAGCCGGTTGTCGGCGGCCTTGGGCTGCGGCAGCACCGCCAGCGCCCGCCGCAGCCCGTCCACATCGATCCGGCCACAGTTCAGCGCGTCGTACAACGCGCCGTGCCCACGCCGGTGTTCGGCCACCAGCGTCAGGTCGACCGGCGAGGTCACCGGCCCGTTCTCGCAGAGCATCGCATCGGTGAC
>NZ_JAAKZX010000270.1 GCF_011045025.1 Streptomyces ureilyticus | reverse complement strand
GTCCGGACCCGTCAGTCCAGGCCCAGTTCGTCCTTCGAGTACGCGAAGAGCTGCGCGCCATCGTCGCCCTGGTGCTGATCATCGTCATCGGCGCGGTCTCGGCACGCTGGGCCAAGCGCGCGGCGTCTTCCGCTCCGCTCTGGAGCGCGATGACGCCGCCTGGGTCCTGGCGATGGCCCTCGCCGCGGTCGTCGCGGTCACCGCGCTGCTGGTCTCGTACCGCGAAGTGGCGCTGAGCGCCGACGGCCTGCGGTCACAGGCCGCAGCCGCACCACCAGCAGCACCACCCCGCTCAGTACGAAGACCCGGAGAGCCGCGTCCAGGCCGTTCCAGTCCTCCGACTGCCACATGGAGAACCACTCGCCGCCGATGGCGATGAAGCCGGCGCCGAAGAGGAGCATCGTCATGAGCAGACCTGCCGTGCTCGCGCGGCGGGCCCGGGTCAGGTCCATGCGGCGCAGGCCCGCGCCGTACAGGGCTGTGGCGGTGATGAGGACGAGGGCCGCCAGGGTCTCCCAGGCGATGATGGCCACGTAGGCGATGTCCTGGAGCGTGCGGGACTCGATCGCGCGCCACATCAGGTCGTCGTCCTTGAAAGTGGTGTCCATGGCCAGGACATGGCGTACGAACTGCTGGTTCGTGCCGTAGTCGGTGATGTTGCCGAACGCGACCAGCGCCATATAGAGCGCGACCGTGCCGGTGAGCAGGGCCGCCGCGACGGGGAGTGCCCGTCCGCTTCCGGTATGCGTCATGAAAATCCCCCTGAAGTTCCCATGAATGCCTCAATGAATGCCCTCATGGGCATCCTCATGAATGTCCCTCTGCCCTGGGTCAAGTTCCTTGAGGGACAAGGGCGTTGGCCTCTCGGCTATTCCCCGTTTCCGCCGTCTCCTCACCTGAGTACGCGCACCTCGCACCGCCCCACGCACCCGCCCAGAATTCGCAAACCGTTCCGGCCCTCAACCGACTGTTCCCGTTCGATTACAGTGCTGAGCTGTCAGCCGTACGGGACAGTAGCCGTGCGGAACGGAATCTTCAGGAGGCCTCGGTGGGTGCGACGTCCGGTGCCGTCTGGGGGCGTGCCGAGCAGCAGGACTTCCGCAGCCGGGTGCGGGGCACGCTGCTGGGCGCGGCCCTCGGTGACGCGCTGGGCTCGCCGGTCGGGGCCCTCTCGATGGACGAGATCCGCGCGGAGTACGGCCCGGAGGGTGTCCTCGACCTGCCCTTCGGCCACGGCAGCCGCGGCGCCGTCTCGCATCTGACCCAGCTCACCCTCTTCAGCCTCGACGGGCTCATCCGCGCGCAGGTCCGCCGGGACACCGGCGCCTGGCACCCGCCGACCGATCTGCACCGCGCGTACCTCAGATGGGCGGCCACGCAGCACGACTGGGGTCCCGACGAGCGCCGCAAGGAGGACGGCTGGCTGGCCCGCGAGGAATGGCTGTACGCCCGCCGCGACCCCGCCCGCGCCTGCCTGATCGGCCTCGCCGACGACATGATGGGCACTCTGGACGCTCCCAAGAACCTGGAGGAGATGGGCGCCGAGGCCGCCGCCCGTTCGGCGCCGTTCGGGCTGCTCGTCGGCTGGGAGCCGCAGCTGGTGATGCAGCTCGCGGTGGAGTGCGCGGCCCAGACCCACGGCCACCCCGTCGCCTACCTGTCGGCAGGCGCGTACGCCCTGATCGTGCACGGACTGGCCCGCGGCGAGAGCCTCGACGCCGCCGTACAGCGCTCGCTCCAGCTGCTGGCCGACTGGCCGGGGCAGCAGCCGGTGACCGACGCCCTGCAGTACGCGCTGGGTGCCGTACGACAGGGCATGCCCACGCCGGCCCGGATCGAGGAGCTGGCCGGGGCCGGTACGGCGGAGGGGCTGCTGTCGGTCGCCGTGTACTGCGCGCTGGTCGGCGAGGACACCCGGCACGGGCTGTGCCTCTCGGTGAACCACGGCGGCCCCTCGGGCGCCGCCGGAGCCCTCACCGGCGCCCTGCTCGGCGCCCTGCACGGCGAGACGGCCCTCCCGCCGGCCTGGCTCGCCGAACTGGAGGGCCGCCCCACGATGCTCGTCCTCGCCGACGACTTCGCGATGGAGATGACGCAGGGGCCCGCGCTGCACGGACCGGCCGGGTCGTCGCCGGGCTGGCTGGCCCGGTATCCGAGGGCCTGAGGCCGTCAGGTTCATGGCGCTGATGCGACGCGCGTGTGACTGACCCCGACGTGCGTCTGACCGAGACCGACGCTCGTGATCGACACCAACGCGCATGTGATCGACACCACAGAGACGCGGCGCGGCGAGCGGACAGGGCTGGTTGTGGAACTTTCCTTACGTGCCCGGATACGGGCCGGTGACCCGGATGCCTTCGCCGAGCTGTTCGGCGCGCACGCCCGGGCCGTGTACAGCCATGCCGCCCGGCTGACTGGAGACCGGGGCGCCGCGGAGGCACAGCCAGGCGCTGGAGAACATCGGCGACATGCTCGACGAAGCGACGCTCCTCCCCGAGGAAGGAGCGCGACGAGCGCCACGTGTGGGTCTTCGGCAAGAAAACCCTCGACTACCTGGGCTCGGAGAAGAGCGCACTGCTCAACGCCGGAGTCGTCGACAAGATCGGTGATGAGCCGAGGAGTTGACGTCCAGTCAGCAGGTGAGGGTGGCCGCTCATAGGGGAGGGAGCGGCCACCCTCACTGCCGTACGCATACGCCGATACGCCCCTCAGTCCTTGACCGGCGCCTCCACCACGTCATCCGCCGCACCCGCCGGCGTTGGGATCGCCGCAGCCGCCGAGCCCGAGCCGTCGTCATCGTTGTTGATCTTCGCGATGATCTCGTCGCGCTCCGGGGTGTCCTCCGGCTTCACGTACCCGATGAGGATGTAGAGGACGAGCGAGACGGCGAGCGGAATCGACACCTGGTACTGGAGCGGGACGCCGCCGTCGAGGTTCCAGTGGATGGGGTAGTTGACCAGCCAGAAGGTGACGAGGCCGATGCCCCAGCTGATCAGCGCGGCCGTCGGGCCGCTCTTGCGGAACCATGGCAGCAGGCCCAGCATCAGCGGGATCGCGATCGGGCCCATGAGCCCCGCGACCCACTTGATGACGACCGTGATGATGTCGCCGAAGAAGTCGGAGTTGACTTGCGTCGCGATCGCCATCGACAGACCGAGGAACAGCAGCGTGGCCCAGCGCGCGGCCAGCAGCCCGGTCCGGGTGTCCCACTGGCGCACCTTGCGCGAGACGGCGGGCATGATGTCGCGCGTGACGACGGCGGCGATCGCGTTGGCGTCCGACGAGCACATCGCCATCGTGTGCGAGAAGAAGCCGACGATGACCAGGCCCAACAGCCCGTGCGGCAGTAGCTGTTCAGCCATCAGCGCGTACGAGTCGGCCGGCACGTCCGTCTGGATGATGAGCGGCGCGACCCACATGGGGAAGAACAGCACCAGCGGCCAGATGAGCCAGAGCAGGGCGGACAGGTAGGCCGAGCGCGTCGCGGACTTCGCGGAGTCCGTGGCCATGTAGCGCTGGGCCTGGTTCCACATGCCGCCGTTGTACTCGAAGGTCTTGATGAAGAGGTACGCGATCAGGAAGACCATCATGTACGGGCCGGCCAGCGGCTCGGTGTGCCCGTCGAGCGCCGGCTCGTCCCAGACGTTCCACAGCGTGCTGAAGCCGCCCAGCTCGGCCATGACGGCGATCAGCATCGCGATACCGGCGACGAACTGGATGATGAACTGCCCGAGTTCGGTCAGCGCGTCCGCCCACAGACCGCCGACCGTGCAGTAAACGGCCGTCACCGCACCGGTGATGAGGATGCCCATGTTCAGCGAGACCCCGGTGAACACCGACAACAGGGTCGCGATCGCCGCCCACTTGGCTCCCACGTCCACGATCTTCAGCAGGACGCCGGACCAGGCGAGGGCCTGCTGCGTGGGCAGGTTGTAACGGTTCTTCAGATACTCCAGCGGGGAGGACACGTGCAGTCGTGAGCGCACGCGGTTGAGCCGGGGCGCGAAGAGGCGGGCGCCGATCGCGATGCCGATGGCGATGGGGAAGGACCAGGTGACGTACGAAGTGACGCCGAACGTATAGGCGATGGCCGCGTAGCCCGTGAACATCACCGCGCTGTAGCCGGACATGTGGTGCGAGATGCCGGACAGCCACCACGGCATCTTGCCGCCGGCGGTGAAGAAGTCGCTGACGTTGTCGACGCGCTTGTGGGACCAGACGCCGATCGCGACCATCACACCGAAGTAGCCGATCAGTACGGTCCAGTCGAGACCGTTCATATGCCCCCCTCTTAGGGTCCCGTTCAGGGTCGTGAAGCGCCCGCTCATCGTCAGTTCACTGACATGGCGGCGACAACGCCCCGTATCGTCAAGAGGGGGTAAAATAGTTCTGCTTACTGACCTCGGTTCACGTCCCTGAACGTATCCGAGAGGGAGCTAGCGCATCAACTCCCCAGCGTTGACCAGCAACGACTGCCCCGTGATCGCCCGCGCCCGGTCCGAGGCCAGGAACACCGCGGCATCGGCCACGTCCGAGTCCGTGGCCAGCTCCGGGAGCGCCATACGAGACGTCAGCCGCTCCAGCACCTCGGCCTCCGGCACGCCCTCGGTATGCGCCGAGAACTGGACGTACGTCTCGACCGGCGGCCCCCACATCCACCCCGGCAGCACGGTGTTCACCCGGATCCGGTGCGGCCCCAACTCCCTTGCCAGGGAGTACATCGCGCTCGTCAACGCGCCCTTCGAGGCCGCGTACGCCATCTGCCGCACCTGCGTGGGAGCGGCGACGGCCGACTGCGTACCGATGAAGACCACGGATCCGCCTCGCTCCTTCAGCGCGGGCATGCAGGCGCGCGTCATCCGCAGCGTGCCGAGCAGGTTCACATCGATGACGGACTGCCAGGTGGCGAAGTCCGCGTCCTTGAGGCCGCCGAAGTAGCTGTCCAAGGCGGCGACATGGACCACGGCGTCGAGCCGCCCGAACCGCTCGGCCGCGAGCGCGGCCAGCGCCTCGCACTGCTCCTCGTCGGTGATGTCCGCCGGGCGATAGGCGGTGTGCGCGCCACCGGGGTCGATCTCCGCCGCCGACTTGGCGAGATTCCCCTCCGTGCGCGCCCCGAGTACGGCGTTCCCCCCGTCCCGTACGACCGCCGCCGCGACCTGGTGCCCAAGGCCGGCCCCGACTCCCGAGACGATCACGGTCCTGCCGGCGAGCAGTGACATGCCGAGGCCTCCCTGACTCTGGCGGATTGTCTGACGGGGCGTCAGAGTATGGGCGTCCGCCGGAGGAAGGAAGGGGAACGGCATGAGTGAGGAGACCCGCAGCGAGGTGTACGCCGAGCTGGCCGCCGTGGGCCCGTACGGCGTCCACCCGGGCCACGCCCTGATCACCATGGTCGAGCCGCATCCGGGCCACGAGTACGCGTACAACCGCTGGTACGAGGACGATCACTACTACGCCGGCGCGATGGCGATGCCCTGGATGTACGCGGGCCGCCGCTGGGTCGCCACCCGCGACCTCCAACTCCTGCGCTACCCCGAGAAGTCGGCGGTCGCCCAGCCCGTCACCGCCGGCTGCTACATCTCCACGTACTGGGTCACGGACGGCCGCTACGACGACCACATGAAGTGGACCGTCGGCATCAACAAGCGGCTCAATCGCGACGGCCGCGTCTACCAGGACCGTACGCATGTCTTCACGGCGTTCCAGGACCACGAGGCGACGGTGTACCGGGACGGGGCGGCGGGCCCGCGCGACTTCCACGCGCTGGACCATCCGTATGCGGGGCTGGTGGTCGAGGTCATCGATGCGGAGGGGGCGGAGCAGCGGGCCGAGTTGCTGGAGTGGCTGCGCTCGCGGCACCTCCCGAAACGCCTCTCCGGGTCGCCCTCCGCGATGGTCACGATCTTTCGGCCGACTCCGCTGCCCAGCGACCGGATGTCGTATGTGAAGCAGGTCGAAGGGGTCGATACGCGGCTGACGTTGCTGTGGTTCCTGGAGGCGGATCCGAGGGAGTGCTGGGAGGAGTACTTCACGGGGCTGGAGGAGCCGGTGGCGGAGGCGGGGCTGTGGAGGGTGGAATTGGTGGCTCCGTTCATTCCCACGGTGCCGGGGACGGATCGGTACGTGGATCGCTTGCGCTGAACTGCCGGGCGGGCGCGCACAGTTCAAAAAGCAGCCCTCTCGGCTGGTGACGGCGTCCAGTCGAGAGGGCTCTTGTTGGTGCTGTGGATCTTGTGGAGTTGGCTCGGCCAGTGGGCGGTCGAGGGTCCTCAGGGGCCCTCGGGCCTCACTGCTTGACCGATGTCACGAAGACACTCCATGCCTCGGCCGGGAAGGCCAGGCTCGGGCCCTCGGGGGCCTTGGAGTCGCGAACGGCGAGGGCCGAGGTGGTGGGTGACTTGACCTCGACGCACGCGCTGTTGGGGGAGGAGTACGAGGACTTCGTCCAGGTCTTCGTGGCGCCTTGCAGAATTGCCATGTTCGCTCCGATGGTGAATCGCTGGCCGAGGTCACCGGGCCATGGGGGCCACAGCGCAGTTCGCGCCAGCTTTGTTGATCGAGTGGCGTGATCGACGCTACTCGCCAACTTCCTCATACGGAGGAGCCGTTCACTCGTCTGGGTGGCATATTCCATCCGAACCTTCTGCTGGGGTGCGCTTTGGTATACCCTGCGCCCCTTCAGCTCACGCCGCCGCCGCGGGCATAGTCCTTCGCGATATCGGCGATGATCTGCCGCGACCGCTCGGGGTTGAGCGCCTGGGCCCGCAGATGCTCGTACATGAGGCTGTACTTCTGCACGTCCGGTGCCTTCTCCAGATACAGGTCGCTGGTGACGCCCTCGATGTACACCACGCTCGAATCGGCCGCGTCGGCGAACTCCAGGATCGCGTACTGCCCGGCCAGAGCGGAGTGCGCGCCGACGTCGAACGGCAGTATCTGCACAGTGATATGGGGGAGTTGGGCCATCTCGTTGAGGTGCTCCAACTGCTCGCGCATCACGTTGTTGTCGCCGACCACGCGGCGCAGCGAGGCCTCGTCCAGCACCACCCAGAGGCGCAGCGGGTCCTTCTCGGCGTTGATGCGCTCCTGCCGACGCAGCCGGACCTGGACGCGCTTCTCGATCTCGGCGTCCGAGGACTCGGGGGATCCGCCGCGGATGCTGGCCTCGGCGTACGTGGGGGTCTGGAGCAGTCCGGTGACGATCTGGGGCTCGTAGACCCGCAGGGATTCGGCATCGGTCTCCAGGCCGATGTAGACGCTGTACGGAATGTCCCCGAACGCGTGCCACCAGCCCTGCTGGCGCGAGGCCTTGGCCATCTCCATCAGGCCCTCGACCATCCGCTGGTCCTCGACCTCGTACACCCCGCAGAGGTCTCTGACGTCGCGCGGGCTGATGCTGCGCCGGCCGTTCTCCAGGCGGCTGATCTTCGACTGGGAGACCAGCAGGCGCTCGGCGACCTCCTCGGCGGTCATGCCCTTGAGCTCGCGGAGCCGGCGCAGCTCCTGGCCCAGCCGGCGTCGCCTGACGGTGGGATTGACATTGGACGCCACGGGACGTGCACCTCCGGCTGCGTGCGGCCTGTACTTTGCGTGTCTGCTGTTGAGCAGATTGCCACCAAGGCGCTTGCCGCGCTGGGAAACGGCGGATATGCGTGCGCTCCGCTGAAGAAGGGACCTGCGGGTCCGCTGTGGTTGGGGCTCCCCCACCCTCGGCTTCGCCCGAGCGGGGGGCACCCCCATGAACGGGGGCCCCATCGCGGCGGAGCCGCAAATGTCACAGCCCCGCGCCCCTCAGAAGCCCGCGGCCTCCTTCGGGGCGCGCGCAGATTGATGCGGCCCCATGCCCTTTACGGGGCGCGGGTCGGGCCCCGCGGCGGAGCCGCAACGGAAGCGCGGCTCAGCGGCTCCCGAACCGGGTCTGGGGACTGCGGTGCGGCGCTGACGGTGGGTGGTGCTGTGCTGTTGTCGTTGTTGCCGTGCCGTGGCGGTTCAGTGGGCCACAGCGCGCGCCATCGGTCCTCGGCGCGGTTGCATCGAAACGCCCCGTGCGGGTTCCGGTGCGGGCCTGGCTCCGGCGGCGGCCTGGCGGCCGGGCGACGGGGCCGGGCTGCGGCGTGGCTGTGCGGCCACACCGTTCTGGACGTCCATCACGGCGTGCGCCACGAGTCCGCCCATGGGGTCGTGCCTGATCAGATCCCGGAGGCGGGAGCGCGAGGAGCGCCCTTCGTTCCCCGGGTAGAGGTGCTTGCCCAAGCCGACGGCGTGCGCCAGCGCGGCCAGTGCGGCGGTCCGCGGGTCCGGCGGTACGCCGGTGCGGATCGCATTGTCCAGCCGGGCCTTGATCTCCCGGCTGATCTCCGTGTCCGTCGCTTGGTAGCGAGTCGTCGGAAGCACCCCGCACATCTGTCCCGCGACGGCATGGACCATGCCGCAGCGCTCCAGATGCGAGAGATATGTCTGGCGCAGCCCCAGTCGGGGCCCGCCGATCCAGTGAACGGCACGCACGGGAGCGCCACGCCTTCGCAGCAACTCCAACGCGCAGTCCAAAGTCGGATCTCCGGTCGGCCGTGGTGCTACCACGGCGATACGATCCCCGTCTGGGGCTATCCGTCCGGCCAGCGCCAGCTCCACTAGCTGTGCTCCGGCCAGACCAAGGTCGAGCGACTGCGGCTGTGCGGTGGTACCCGTGGTCGGGTCCAGCGCCAGCAGCAGAAGCTCCTCCGGAATCGTTCTGCGGCTCCTGCCCATCCATGCCTCCCCGCGTGGATGAATGACAGGGTGACCCCTCTCACATCGGTCTGTCGAGGGTGCGTGACCGGAATGTAGTGGAACCAGTAGGTATGTCGTTCTCGTCTACCGCAGGGGTTAAGCCCGCACACAGGACACTGGTACATGGTTCGGACATCGATTCCGGGCGTCTGTTGGCGGCCCTTCAACGGTTCATGGTTCGGTTGGGCGCACGGTGAGTGGCGCATGGAGGAGGCATCGGTGACGGGCGAGTCCCCCGACAGGTCGAAGCAGCACGAGTCGTCGGCAGAACCGACGTCGGGGAGTACGGCTCCGGTTCCCGGTCCTGCCTCCTCGGGTGGGGGTGGCTCCGATCCGCGTCCCGCGCCGGGCGCGGATCCGCGCCTCGCGGTGGCCCGCGAGGCGGTTCCCGCTTCGCGCGGCAGCGGGAGGGTGGACACGGCTACGGCGGTGTTCTCCACGAGCGGGCTTGCGGACGTGTCGGCTCCGGGTGCCTCGGGTACGGACGCTTCAGGGTCGGTTGCGTCGGACACGTCGGACACGGCAGGGGCGGAGGGCTTGACTGCTGAGGGTTCCCCCGGGCGGGAGGACACTGCGGCTGCGTCGGAAGCGGAAGCGGAGGGCGCCGCGGAGTCCGGTGCGAACGGCTCCCAGTCGTCTCCGTCGTCGCCGCCGTCCCAGTCCGGTGACACCCGGCTGCGGGACGCTGTGGCGGCTTGGGTCGCGGGGGCGGACGCCGGGGACGAGGGCTCGGGTTCGAGTTCGGGCTCGGATGACCGTGAGTCGCGGACCGGGGCGGAGAGTGACGTCGAGGGCGACGGGAACGTGGCGCCTTCGGCCGATGACGCCGACGACGGTACGGCTCCGGAGGCGGAGGCCGGCGCCGAGGAGGCTCGTACGGACTCCGAGGAGCGTGCGGAATCCGAGGCAGGTTCGGATTCGGACGCCGGGGAGGGTTCGGACTCCGAGTCGGAGGACGCCGTCGAGGTGGAGGACGCCGCCTCCGGCACCGTGGAAACGAAGGACGACCTGTCTGCGGGCAACGCCGAGCCGGTGGGCGGTGGTGACTCGAAGGCGGGCGCCGAGCCCTCGGGCACCGCGGGCCAGGAGGCTGACGCGGAGTCCTCGGGCGCGGACGTGTCCGGTGACGCGCAGGGTGACCGCACTGCGGGCGGCTCCGAGGCCCGGCGGGCAGAGGACACCGAGTCGACGGGTGAGGGTGCTCCGGCGGGTGGCCGTGGCTCCGGCGCGGGTGAATCCGAGGCGGACGCCGTCGCCTCCGGCGATGCTGCCGCGGCGGGTGCCTCGGGTGCTGACGACGAAGCCCTCTCAGCCGCCGCCCAGGACGCTGACGCGGAGTCTGCCTCTGGTGCCGCCAAGGGCGGCAGCTCTGCGGGCGGAGCCGACGTGCGGCGGGATGCCGCGTCATCGGCGTCATCGGCCGAAGGCCGTAGCGCGGACGCGGACGAGCCAGAGGAGGCCGCCTCCGGCGATGGCGGCGAAGCCGCCTCGGCCGTCGCCGCCCGCGACGCTGACGCGGAGGACGACAGCCCCGTAGGCGGCTCCGATGACGAACACGTGGAAGACGCGGAGCCCTCGGCCGAAGGCAACCAGGCCGGTGGCCGTAGTACCGACGCGGATGAGCCGAAGGCGGGTGCTACCGCCGACGCCTCCGGCGACGAAGCCACTCCCGTCCCGGGCGCCGGCGCGGAGTCCGACTCTGGGCCTGCGCAGGGCGGCGACGGAGTCGAGCCGGAGGCGGACGCCGCCCCCGCCGACCAAACCACTCCGGCCCCCCGCACCGGCGCGAAGTCCGACTCCGGGCCCGCGCAGGGCGCCGACGCGGCCGAGTCGGAGGCGGACGCTGCCCATCGTCAATGCGGTACGCCATTGCCGACCGG
>NZ_JAAKZX010000026.1 GCF_011045025.1 Streptomyces ureilyticus | reverse complement strand
CCTCCCGCCCGCCCAGTGCGTCGACGACCCGGCCCAGGATCTCGTCGAGCACCTGCTGCGAGGTGGCGAAGTTCAGCCGCACGAACCCCTCGGTGTCCGGACCGAAGGGCGCGCCGCCGTCGAGGAGGACCCGGCCGTCCCTGAGCACCTTCTCCACCGGCGGTTCGCCCAGGCCGAGCAGCCGGGTGTCCAGCCAGGCCAGGTACGTGGCCTCGGGCAGGTGGTGGCGGATCAGCGGGAGCCGGTCGCGTACCACGTCGCGGACGCGCCGACGATTGCGGTCCAGCACGGTCAGGAGATCGCGCTGCCAGGCGTCGCCGTGCTCCCACGCGGCCAGGGTGGCGATGACACCGAGGGGTGAGACGGTGCCGTACAGGTCGGGCGGTTGTGCGTCCCGCAGCGCGAGGAGGCGGTCTGGGCCGTAGTGCGTGACGGCGCAGCGGATGGCCGCCAGGTTGAACGCCTTGGTCGCGGAGGTCAGGGTCACGGTGCGGCGCGCGGCGTCGTCGGACACGCTCGCGAAGGGGATGTGCCGATGGGCCGTGTAGGTCAGCTCGGCGTGGATCTCGTCGCTGATGACGAGCAGATCGTGTCGTCGCGCGATGGCCGCAATCTCGCCGAGTTCGTCGGGCGTCAGCACCCGGCCGGTGGGGTTGTGGGGGTTGACCAGGACGAGTGCCTTGCAGCCAGACCGCTTCACCGCGGTGTCCAGGGCGGCGAAGTCCATCCGCCAGCCGTCGTCGGTGTCCTTCATCGGGACGGGCACGATCCGCCGGCTCATCGTCCGCAACGTCGACAGGAACGGTGGGTAGTTGGGAATTTGCACCGCCACCGCGTCCCCGTCCGACGTCGCGAGGTAAAGGACGAGTTGCAGACACTGGATGAGGTCGGTCTGCTCGCGCACGCGGTGGGCCGACGCGGCCCATCCGTGGCGCTCGGCCATCCGCTTGGCGAAGGCAGAGCGCAGCGGACTGCCGTCCGGCCAGTCCGGGTAACCGAGATCATGGCGGTCGACGGCCTCGTGTAGCGCGGCCACCACCGGCGGCGGGGTGGGGAAGTCCATGTCGGCCACCCACGCCGGCAGGACGTCTCGCTCCGGACGGTGCCATTTCACGCTGCCGCGAACGCGCAGCCGGTCGAGGTCGAGGTCGTCGAAGCCGGGCATCCCCCGAGCCGGTGCGGGCCTCATGCCGGGACCCCCGCCCGCAGCAGATCGCGGGTGATCTGCACCTGCCCGTGATGCTGGGCCAGTTCCTCCAGTACGTGAAGCTGGACGCCCCGCACGCTCAGGGGACGGTCCGGCCCCTCGAAGTCGGCAGGGGGTGTGTTGCGCGGCGGTTGTGATGGCAGCGCCTCGCAGAGGTCTGCTTGCATGCGGGCGAAGAGCGCGTCGACCTGCGTCCGCAGACGCCGCACGTCCCCCTTCGCCGTGAACTCGGAGGGACGGTCGCGGTCGACGCGTCGCCCCGCGATCACGTGGCCCAGCCAGTAGTCGGCCACGGCAACGCAGTGGTACGCGATGGCGTACGGGGAGTTGGCGCCGGGCAGGTGCGGCGCGGTGTTGCCGAGGTCATCACCCAGTTCTTCTAGGGCGCTGAGCATGCCGTCGAAGGCGCGGCGAAGAAAGTACAGGTACTCGTCGTGCTCGTGCACTGTGCCTCCTGTCGGTCAGGAGTACCAGCATCGGTCGAGAGAAGACACCTGTCAAGGTGGTGTCTCATCGACTTGATCGATATGGCTTATGCGCAGCAGATAAAAGAAGTTAGAGTGCGGGTCGAGTTCATTGAGACCCGCCAATGTAACCATGTTGAGCAGTGTCTCCGAGTTGCGGTCTCCTCCGTCGGCGGCGACCCCGTTCCCGTCTCGCTGCCCGTGGGTGACACGAACGTGAACAAGCTCTGTGGTCGATGACCATGCTCATGAGCAGGCGCCTGGCCGGACGCCGCCCAGGCACCTTCAGCCGGCGGGCGCCGCGAGCGCGGTGAACACCCCGGGCCGCACCTGCCGAGCCCACCCCCGCTCCACCAGACGTTTCGCCTTCGACCGCAGCCCCTCGACCTTCGCCGGAACCGCCTCCAGCCCAAGAGCCACGGCCAGCTGCTGGCAGCGCACGCCCTCCCGGCCCGCTTCCGACTCCAGCACCGACACAATGCGCTCGTAGTCCGGCGCCAGCACCGACGCCTCCATGCCCTCGGCCCGGTGCGGCACCACCGATCCCGCCACCGCGCTCCGCGGTTCCGCGACCACGCAAGACGGCTCGGCCAGCACCTCAGTCACCGTCACACGGGCATCCACCAGCCGCTGAAGCGCAGCTTCCGCCTCGCCGAGCGCAGCCCGCAACCGCGCCACCTCCTCCCGGACCTTCTTCTCCCGAGCCTCCAGCAAACCGAGCACCGACGGCACCAGCCACCTCCACAAGCGACGCGAGCGGACAACCACGCCCATCTCTCCCGCCGCACAGCGGAGTTCATGCCCACCACAGCCGAACCAACCGATCACGTTCGGAAAGCGGATGGCTTCTTAGAGACTCAGGCCAAGGCCGACAGGCCCAGATCACCCCTCATGGTTCCGATGAGTCCTGTGTGGAAGTGGCGAAACAAGGTCAATGACACGTGCTCGTGCCCTCTGCCGGCGTTACGAGCCGCGGTGCTGCGTCGGCGATGTCGCTGCGCTCGACACCTGCTCGAGATCCAGCATCATGTCGAGCGACAGCGAACCGTCCGTTCCGGCGACGGAACCAACTGGCCGGAAGCCGTTCTTCTCGTAGTAGCGAATGGCGCGGGCGTTGTCGGCGAGGACGCCGCCCCACAGGATGATCCTCGTTCTGCCGAGCCGCCGCGCGACGTTCGCGATGAGCGGGAAGGCCAGTGTCCCCACCCCTTTCCCCTGGTAATCATCGGCCAGGGTGGGACCGAACCGGCAGTCGGTCGTCTCGGTGAGGCGGATGCCCGCTTCCAGATAGCGCGCGATGTCCGCAGGGGTGAGAGCAAGACTGAGTTCGAGGAGGCCGACGATCCTGCCGGACGGCACTTCCTCGAGTACCAGCCTGAGCTTGTCGTAACGCGCGATCGCGTCACACAACTCCTGGGCGGCCGCGAGGTCGTATCCGTCGAAGGTGCTCAGCCGCCTCGATTCGGGAGACAGGCCCTTGAGGAAACCGGCCAAGCGGTCGGTATCGGTGTGGGCGAGTGGGCGAAAGACGACTTCCGTCCCGTCACGCAGATCCAGGCGGCGCTTCAGGACAACCGGGTCCTCGGCGATCTCCATCAGCGTGAGCACCCCAGCAACCCCTCACCGCTCGACGTCGGTAAGAAGAACGTACCCGTGACCTGGTGGCGGGCACCGCGTGAGACGTGCCCCCTGCCCAGAAGTGGCTCACCGAGGAGCTTGATCGCTCAGGATCTGCAGCTTGGTCGGTCGATTGATCGAATGGGGCATCGTCCGTCCGAATGCCCATCACTCGTCCGGCTGGATGTCCATCAATAATCCGTCCAAGTGACCATTGATCTTGATGGTGGTGGCACTCTGGAGTGCATGGCAACTCGCAATGATCTGGTTCGGCGCCATGCCGAGAACCTCGTCGCGGAAGCGCTCGACGACACGCGCGTGGTGCTGGTCAACGGCGCTCGACAAGCGGGGAAGTCAACATTGACCCGCCTGACCGCCGCGCACCGCGACGACCCCGTGCTGCGTCTGCTCGACGACGCGGCGACCGTGCGCGCCGCTAAGGATGATCCCACCGGATTCGTCGAGCACGACTCGATGATGCTCATCGACGAAATCCAGCTAGCGCCGGAACTCCTCAGCGCGATCAAGGTGGCCGTCGACCTCGATCCCACACCGGGGCGCTTCCTGCTGACCGGATCCTCACGGATCCTTGCTATGCGGACGCTGCCGGACGCGCTGCCCGGCCGGATGGAAGTCATCGAACTCTGGCCGTTCTCGCAGGGGGAGCTCAGCGGTGGGCCGGACCGGTTCGTCGACGCGGCATTCACCCACGGCCCCGGCCTCAGTCGAACATCGCCTCTGCGTAAGCGCGACTATCTGGACCGTGCGGTCGTCGGCGGGTTCCCCGAGGCGGTCAAGCGCACCCCCCGCCGCCGGACCGCGTTCTTCAACGCCTATCTTTCGACACTGATCGAACGTGATGTCCTGGAACTCGCCAGCATCGAGCGGCACGGCGAGCTCCTGAAGCTCCTCGGTCTTCTTGCCGGGCGCACGGGCGGGCTGCTGGTTCCCGCAGCGCTCGCCGGCGCCTCCGGAATTCCCCGCACCACGCTGGTGCGCTATCTGGAACTGCTCGCTTCGGTCTTCCTGATCAAGACCATTCCCGCCTGGACTTCTGGGCTGACGGGAAGGGCTGTAGGTACGGGCAAACTCGCCTTCGTCGACACAGGGATCGCCTGCCATCTGACGGGCCAGGATGCCTCCCGGCTGGCCGAGCCCGACGGCGCCGCCGGTGCCATGCTGGAGAACCTCGTCGTAATGGAGCTCGCCCGCCAGCTGACCTGGTCCGAGCAGGAGGGCCGCCTCTTCCACTACCGGACCAAGGACAAGGTAGAGGTGGACGCGGTCATCGAGACGCCGCGAGGCGATGTGATCGGCGTCGAGGTCAAGGCAGGCGCCACCGTGCGCACCGAGGACCTTTCGGGGCTGCGACATCTCGCCAACCTGCTCGGAGACCGGTTTGTCGCCGGCTACGTCCTCTACACGGGACAGCAGACCCTGCCGTTCGGTGACCGGATCCGGGCTCTGCCCATGGACGCACTGTGGCAACTGAGCCCCTGACGGACCGCGCAGGGTGCACCAGCGATCCTGTACCCGTTGCAGGATCGACGCTGGATCGTCTCGCCCGAACTTCATTTGTGCTAGGTCACTTCGTGAACCGGTACTTGAGGTGGGTGGCGAGGGGCGTGTCGACCACCCTGATCGGCTCGAGGGTTCGCCGCTCGGCGCCCAGGCCCTCGAAGAGCCGCAGGCCCGCTCCGAGGAGTGCGGGCACCACGTGCAGTTGGAGCTCGTCGATGAGCCCCTCCTTGAGGTACTGCTGCACCGTGCTCGCGCCGCCCGCGATGTCGACGTTCCTGTCGCCGGCGGCGGCCTTCGCCTGGTCGAGGGCGCTGTGGATGCCGTCGGTGACGAAGGTGAAGGTGGTGCCGCCTTCCTTGACCAGGGTCGGCCGCGGGCGGTGGGTGAGAACGAAGACTGGGGCCCGGAAGGGCGGGTTGTCGCCCCAGAACTCCTCGCCTGTGTCGTACATCATCCGCCCCATGACCACGGCTCCGGTGGCGTCGAACCACTCGCGCATCAGCTCGGAGTCGCGGTTCTCCTCCCCGCCGTTCATGCCCTGGCGCTCCCGCCAGCTCGCCAGGTTGTGGATCCACTCGAAGAGCGGCTCGGCGCCGTCGCCTCCTGGGTTGTCGAGGGTGACGTTGGGGCCGGCGACGTAGCCGTCGAGGGAGATAGCCAGATCCGCGGTTACGGTCACGGTCACGATGGGGCGCTCCTGGAGTCCTGGGATGTGGTGCAGTCACTCTCGCGTCGATCGGGAACCGCCGCATTCGACATCCCCCGCGAGGTTGGTGGCTCCCGTGGATTCAGGCGCCCACCGTCCCGTCGACACCCTCACGCAGAAAGTCCGCGTGCCCGTTGTGGCGGCCGTACTCCAGGAGCACGTGCACCATCACCATCCGCAGCGATACGTCCTCGCCCCACCTCGGCTGATACCCGGCCTGGTCCAGGGACCCAGCCTCCCGCTCGATACGACGCGAGTTCTCCACCTCGGCCTCCCAGGCCCCGAATGCCTCGCCCCTCGTCGAAGCGCTCGCGTCGTACGCCGCCTGAAAGTCGACCTTGCCGGACCACACCATGGGCGCATCGTGGTCCTCGAACACCCGCCGGAACCAGGCCCGCTCCACCTCCGCCATGTGCCGCACCAGCCCGAGCAACGACAGCGTGGACGGCGGCATCGACTGCCGCCGCAACTCCTCGTCGGTCAGCCCCTCGCACTTCATGGCGAGGGTCGCGCGGTGGTAGTCGAGGAAGGCCCGCAGCATGTCGCGTTCGCTTCCAAGTTTGGGCGGTCCTATGCGGTTGTCGCTGGTCACTGACCGTGCTCCTCATCCGTGCCTGCACGAGGTAGATCCATTATCCCGGTGCGCGGAGGTGCCTGTCACCGTTCCTCGGAATGATCTTTACGCCTGATTTGTGCCTTTAGGCTTGCGGGCAACGAGCACAACGCACTGGTCTGACCGGGGAGTTGAGAGTGGCGTATGACGTTGCCGCGCTGGCCGTGGAACTCGCGGACATGGCCGCGGCGGATCACCAGTCCGCGGTCCTCGCGAACAGCGACGACCCTGCCGAGCAGTTGGCCTGGCGGCGCCTGACCGCGCAGCACGGTGACCGGCTCGGCGAGATCATGGATGAGTATGGCTGGCCGACGGAGGAACTGGTCGGCCAGGAGGCCGCGCGCGCAGCGTGGCTGATCGCCCAGCATGCTGACCGGCAGCTCGAAGTTCAGCGACGCGCTCTCCAGCTGATGCAGCAGGCGGTGTCGGCAGGCTCGGCCAGCCCACGCGAGCTGGCCTTTCTGCGCGACCGCACGCTGGTCAATGAGGGCCGCAAGCAGATCTACGGCACTCAGATCGCCGGCGTGAAGGACGGGGCACCGGTTCCCTGGCCCTGTGAAGAGCCCGAGCGCATGGACGAACTCCGTGCAGAAGTCGGCATCGAGCCCTTCGACGAGTACGTTGCCAAGTTCGCGAGGGCCTGACGCCCCGTCCCACGATTGCGTCACCCACTACCACGTCTCAGCAGGTCAGAGTGTGGGACATCCCAGATGGCACCAAACGGGGGGATCTTCGTGGCGCTCGGTATCCGAACCCCGGCACAGTCGGAGCATTGCACCGGGCGGCGTGGTCCACCACATGCCGCTCACGTCGGCACACCGAGTACTCCAGAAGGGAACCGCATCAATGAAGTTCCACAAGAGCGCCGCACTCGGCACCCTCGCCACCGCCGTCCTGGGTAGCGGCCTTGCCATGGCCCCCACGGCCACGGCGGCCGAGGCGGGCACGGCTCCGGCCTGCGTCAAGCGGGACGTCATCAAGCACGAGAAGTACGTGAAGGTCACTAACAACTGCGGTCAGACGATGCACCTGAAGGTCGTCATCAACGGGGGTCCTGACTTCCGCTGCTACACGTACCAGCCCGGTTATGAGTGGGACGGGAACTGGCGCGTGGGTTCGTACGGCAAGGTTGTCACCTGCTGATTCCCGACAGGCGCAGACCGCGCCTGACGGGTCGGGCGTCCGGAGCCATGGCGACTGGCTCCGGACGCCCGTCGCGCTGTACGGGGACTGAGACCTCGGCGTCAGACGGTGATGACGAGCTTCCCCCGAGGATGCCCCGACTCCAGATGCCCGATGGCAGCAGCCGCCTCGGCAAGCGGATACGTGCGGTCGATCGCCGGAGTGATCTTGCCCTTCTCGGCGAGGTCCTTCAGGGTCAGCAGGTCTTCTCGGCGCGCGATGGAGATGAGGTTGCGGAGGTTCTGGCTGATGAAGGGCGAGAGAAGGACGGCGCGGAGGTCGCGGCTCATGCCACCGAAGAAGGTGGTGCCGCCCTCGCCGCCGACGATCACCAGGGTGCCGTGAGGGGTGAGGGCGCGTCGGAGGACAGGCAGGGGGCGGAGGCCCGCGTTGTCGATGATGACGTCGTAGCGGTGGGGGGCGTCGGTGATGTCCTCGTGGGTGTAGTCGAGGACGTGGGTGGCGCCCTGGGCGCGGACGAAGTCCGTGGCAGTGGGGCCGCAGACGCCGGTGACCTCGGCGCCGTACATCGTGGCCAGCTGGACGGCGTACGTTCCTACGCCGCCGGAGGCGCCGATGACCAGGACTCGCTGGCCGGGCTTCGGGCGGGACTTGCCGGTCAGGGCCTGGAGGGCGGTCATGCCCGAGACGGGGAGGGCGGCGGCCTGTTCGAAGCTGAGGTTGGCGGGCTTGGGGGCGAGCTTTTCGGCCTTGGCGCGCGCGTACTCGGCGTACGAGCCCTCGCAGTTGCCGAAGACCTCGTCGCCCGGCTTGAAGTCGGTCACCTTCGCGCCGACCGCCTCGACGCGTCCGGCGCCGTCCCAGCCCCGTACCGGATTCCTGGGCTTACGGACCCCCAAGGCGACGCGGGCTACATAGGGCCGGCCCGTCATGAGGTGCCACACCTCGGGGCCGACGCCGGCTGCGCGTACCTCGACCAGCACCTCGTCGTCGCGGGGGACGGGGCGGTCGATGTCGCGCAGTCGCAGAAGGTCCGCTGATCCGTACGCATCCTGAACGATCGCCTTCATGGCGTGGCTCCCCCTCGCGGTCCCGGACACCGAGCGTCCCGGATATTCCGAGGATCCCGGCAGGTCGAAGGCCTGACCAGCTCCCTGAGCATGACCTCGGGAGCGGGAGCGATGACTTTTCGTACGGCCGACGGTCTACATGACGGGGCTACACGTCGGACCACAACCCGGCGACCACATGACCCCATGAGCCCGGGACCCCGTGAGCCCGTGAGTCAGAAGAGGAGCCGAGCATGGCTGATACGACATCGACGACCCTTGACCTGGGGCCGCAGGCCCTGATCGTGGCGCGTCTCGCGGAGGCGGTGCGCGAGGAGCAGCTGGACGCTCCGACGCCCTGCCCGGAGTACGCCGTACGCCATCTCCTGAGGCACCTGGTCGGGCTCGCCCGTGCCTTCCGGGACGCCGGCCGAAAGGACCTGGGGCCGACAACCGACACGGACCCCGGATCCTCCCTGCCCGACGTCACGCCCGACTGGCGTACCGAACTCCCCAAGCTCCTCACCGAATTGGCCGAGGCCTGGCGCGACCCGGCCGCCTGGACCGGCGAGACCCGCGCGGGTGGCGTCGACCTCCCCGGCGAGGTCGCGGGCCTCGTCGCCACCAACGAACTCGTCATCCATGGCTGGGACTTGGCCCGAGCCACCGGCCAGGACTACGCCCCCGACACCGCGGCCCTCCAGGCGTCGCACGACTTCCTCGCCCCCGCAGCCGGCGACCCGGACAGCTCCGAAATCTTCGGCCCGCCCGTCCCCGTACCGGATGAGGCCCCTCTGCTGGACCGCACGATCGGCCTGAGCGGCCGCGACCCGAGTTGGGCGGCAAAGACCTGAGCGTTCGAGCCGGACGGCAAGGGCCTGAGCCTCCGACCTGCACCGCAAGGGCCTGATCCTCTGACCTGCACCGCAAGGGCTTGAACGAAGGGTTCCGCCCCCTCCGAACGAAAGGTTCCGCGCCCCTGGCCCGACCCCGCCCCCGATATCTCTTGAGCGTCAACGCGAACAACTTCTGTCAGAAGCGTTGACGAATCATCAGCGCCCTCCTACCTTCAACGCGTCGTACTTCGTACGTCATATATGAGACGCGATACGCGAGATCAGATACGCGAGATACCCGCGCGGTCCGGTCCCGTGATCCGACGACACGTGAAGTGATCGATGAGATCCGAGAGGCGCGCATGACCTCTGTGCCCACCCCGATTCCGTCCCGCACGCAGTACGTGCTGGAGGGGATCAAACACCGCATCCTCACCGGGCAGTTGACGCCCGGTCAGGCCCTGGTCGAGACGGAGCTGGCCGCACAGTTCGGGGTGTCCAAGACCCCCGTGCGGGAGGCGTTGAAGACCCTGGCCGGCACGGGGCTCGTCGTGATGAACCAGTACAAGGGCGTCACGGTGCGCATGGTGGACGCGGACATGGCGCGCGAGGTGTACGACGTGCGGCTGCTCCTCGAGCCGGAGGCCCTGCGCCGCTCCGTGCAGCGCGGCGCCTCCCTCGACACGGCGCGCGACGCGCTGGAACGCGCGGACGCCGCCACCGACACCGCCCAACGCTCCCTGGCCAACCGGGAGTTCCACCGCGCCCTGTACGTCCCCTGCGGCAACCCGCTGCTCGGCCGGATGCTCGACGAGGTGCGCGACCAGGCCGCCCTGGTCTCCGCGGTCGCCTGGGCCGCCAACCCCTCCTGGGAGCGGGAGGCGGGCGAGCACCGGGAGATCCTGCGGCTCGCCCTCGACGGCGACTCGGACGGCGCGGCCCGCGCCCTGCACTCGCACATCGCGTCGTTCGTGCACCGGGCCTTTCCCGGGGCCCAGGGAGAGGGGGAGCAGCAGTGAGCAGCGCGACGTTCGAGACGGAGCGGGCGGCGCTGGCCGATGTGGTGGCGATCCCGGTGACCCCCTTCGCCGAGGACGGCTCCGTCGACCAGGACAGCCATCGGGCCCTCCTTGGCCGCCTGCTCGAGGGCGGCGTCCGCACGCTCACGCCGAACGGCAACACCGGCGAGTTCTACGCTCTGAGCCCTGAAGAACGCCGCCTGGTCACGGAGTTGACCATCGAAGAGGCGGGCGAGCGGGCCGTCATCGTGGTCGGGGTCGGGCACGATGTGCCGAGCGCCGTCGCCTCCGCGCGGCACGCCCGCGACCGCGGGGCTCAGATGGTGATGGTCCATCAGCCGGTGCATCCGTACGTTGCGCAGAGCGGCTGGGTCGACTACCACCGGGCGATCGCCGAAGCCGTCCCCGAGCTGGGCGTCGTCCCGTACATCCGCAACGCCCAACTCCTCGGCGCCCGGCTCGCCGAACTGGCCGACGATTGCCCGAACGTCATCGGCGTGAAGTACGCCGTGCCGGACGCGGCCCGCTTCGCCGCCTTCGCGCGGGACGCGGGGCTGGAGCGCTTCGTCTGGGTCGCGGGGCTCGCCGAGCCGTACGCGCCCTCGTACTTCTCGGCGGGCGCGACCGGCTTCACCTCGGGTCTTGTGAACGTCGCCCCGTCCGTTTCGCTGAACATGATCGAAGCGCTTCGATCGGGCGACTACGCCGGCGCCATGAAGGTGTGGGAGCAGATCCGCCGCTTCGAGGAACTGCGCGGGGCCAACGGCTCCGCCAACAACGTGACCGTGGTCAAGGAGGCTCTGGCCTCGCTGGGTCTGTGCCGTCGCGACGTCCGGCCGCCGAGCCACCTGCTGCCCGAGCCGGAGCGCGCCGAAGTCGCCGCCATCGCCGCGGGGTGGTCCATATGACCGACACCGGACCACAGGCCGGAGCGGGCGAAACAGCCGACGCCGCAAGGAAGTTGCGCAGCCACCAGTGGTACGGGACCGAAGGCCTGCGGTCCTTCAGCCACCGCGCCCGCACCCGCCAGCTCGGCTACCTCCCCGAGGAGCACCTGGGCAAGCCGGTCATCGCGATCCTCAACACGTGGAGTGACATCAACCCCTGCCACGTACACCTGAGGGATCGCGCCCAGGCGGTCAAGCGCGGCGTGTGGCAGGCCGGCGGATTCCCCCTCGAATTCCCCGTCTCCACCCTCTCCGAGACCTTCCAGAAGCCGACCCCGATGCTCTACCGCAACATGCTCGCGATGGAGACCGAGGAGCTGCTGCGGTCGTATCCGGTGGACGGTGCGGTGCTGATGGGCGGCTGCGACAAGTCCACGCCCGCCCTGCTCATGGGCGCCGCGAGCGTCGACCTCCCCGCCGTCTTCGTGCCCGCCGGGCCCATGCTGCCGGGCCACTGGCGCAACGAAGTCCTGGGCTCCGGCACCGACATGTGGAAGTACTGGGACGACAAGCGGGCCGGGCTCATCGGCGACTGCGAGATGACCGAGCTCGAGAGCGGACTCGCCCGCTCGCCCGGCCACTGCATGACCATGGGTACCGCGTCGACGCTGACGGCCGCCGCCGAGGCCCTCGGCGTCACCGTGCCGGGCGCGTCCAGCATCCCCGCCGTCGACTCCGGGCACGACCGGATGGCCGCGGCCTCCGGACTGAGGATCGTCGAACTCGTCCGCAGGGACCGGAAGTTGTCCGACCTCCTCACCCAGGAGGCCTTCGACGACGCCGTGACCACCGTCCTGGGTCTTGGCGGATCCACGAACGCGGTCATCCATCTGATCGCCATGGCTGGGCGGGCCGGCGTACGGCTCACGCTGGACGACTTCGACCGGATCGCCCGTACGGTGCCGGTGCTGGCGAACGTACGGCCCGGCGGGCGTACGTACCTGATGGAGGACTTCCACTTCGCGGGCGGGCTGCCCGGCTTCCTGTCGCGGATCACCGATCTGCTGCATCTGGACCGGCCGACGGTGTCCCACGACAGCATGCGCGAGCAGCTCGCATCAGCTCAGGTGCACAACGACGACGTGATCCGCCCGCGCCACAACCCGGTCGCCGACGAGGGCGGGGTCGCGGTCCTGCGCGGCAACCTCTGCCCCGACGGCGCCGTCATCAAGCACATCGCCGCCGAGCCGCACCTGCTCAAGCACACCGGCCCCGCGGTCGTCTTCGACGACTACAAGACCATGCAACGCACCATCAACGACCCGGAGTTGGGCATCACCGCCGACAGCGTGCTGGTACTGCGCAACTCCGGTCCCAAGGGCGGTCCCGGTATGCCCGAGTACGGCATGCTGCCGATCCCCGACCACCTGCTGAAGCAAGGCGTACGGGACATGGTGCGGATCTCCGACGCCCGCATGAGCGGCACCAGTTACGGCGCGTGTGTGCTGCACGTGGCGCCGGAGTCGTACATCGGCGGACCGCTCGCGCTCGTACGGACCGGGGACACCGTCACCCTCGACGTCGAAGCGCGAACCCTTCAACTCAACGTAATCGACGACGAGTTGGAGCAGCGCAGGGCGGCCTGGACGCCGCCGCCCGAGCGCTATGAGCGCGGTTACGGAGCGCTCTACAACGAACAGATCACCCAGGCCGACACCGGCTGCGACTTCGCCTTCCTGGCCAAGCCGGGCAAAGTGCCGGACCCGTACGCGGGCTGAGCGAACCACCGAAGCAACAGCGCACCAAGCGCGCAAGCACAGCGCACCAGCACAGCGCACTAGGCGCACCAGCACAGCGCACCAAGCGCACAGCACGAGCGAGCGCGCACAGCACCACCCGCACCCCCGAGAACGGAGAACAGTCATGGCCCAAGCCGCAGCCGTGGCGAAAAAGCCCGCGCCACACCGGCGGCGCCGCGGCTCAGCCACGCCACGCAGGCTCCCGTATCTGCTGATCGCGCCGGCGGGACTGCTGATGCTCGGCTTCATCGCCTATCCGGTGCTGAGCGTCTTCTACTACAGCCTGCAGGACTACAACCCCACCAAGCCGTGGCGGAACGGCTACGCGGGCTTCGAGAACTTCGTGCACGCCTTCACCGAGGACCCGATCTTCTGGGACACGCTGATCTTCAGCGCCAAGTGGGTCTTCGTCGAGGTGGGCCTTCAGCTGATGTTCGGCCTGGCGCTCGCGCTGATCGTCAACCAGACCTTCGTGGGACGGTCGATCGGCCGCGCCATGGTCTTCTCCCCGTGGGCCGTGTCCGGTGTGCTGACCTCCGCGATCTGGGTGCTGCTCTACAACTCCCAGACAGGCATTACGCGTTACCTCGCGGACATGGGCATCGGTGACTACGGCACGAGCTGGCTGTCCGACACCTCAACGGTGTTCCCGGCGGCGATCGTCGCCGACCTCTGGCGTGGCGTCCCCTTCTTCGCGATCCTCATCCTCGCCGACCTCCAGTCCGTCTCGAAGGACCTGTACGAGGCCGCCGAGGTCGACGGGGCGAGCCGCTTCAAGCAGTTCTTGCACATCACGCTGCCGCACCTGAAGGACGCCATCATCCTGTCCACGCTGCTGCGCGCGGTGTGGGAGTTCAACAACGTCGACCTGCTCTACACGCTCACCGGCGGCGGACCCGCGGGAGCCACGACGACACTCCCGCTCTATATCGCCAACACCAGCGTCGACGCCCACAACTTCGGCTACGCGTCGGCCCTGACGACCGTGGCGTTCGTGATTCTGCTCTTCTGCTCGATCGTCTATCTGCGGCTGAGCAAGTTCGGAGGTGACGACAAGTGAGCACCACAGAGGCCACCATGACGGCTCCCGCTCCCCAGGACGAGGCTCCCGCACCGCAGCGCCCGGCCAAGCGGCGCCGCGCCTGGGACGAAGTCCCGCGCTGGCAGATCTACTTCCCCCTCGGCGCCTATCTGCTCTTCACGCTCATCCCCTTCTACTGGATCCTCCTGTTCGCCCTGCGCAAGCCCGGCTCGACTTCGCTCGTGCCCTGGCCCATGACCTTCCAGCACTTCGAGAAGGTGTGGACCGAGCGCAGCTTCGGCACGTACTTCGAGAACAGCGTCTACGTCGGCATCGCCACCCTCGTGATGACTACGCTGGTGGCGCTCGCCGGCGGCTACGCCCTCGCCCGCTTCAACTTCAAGATCAAGCGTGCCTTCATGCTGGCGCTGCTCTGCTCCCAGTTCGTGCCGGGCGCACTGCTCCTGGTTCCGCTGTTCCAGATCTTCGCCGAGCTCCAGATGATCAACTCGCTGGGCAGCGTCATCATCGCCGAGACCGTCTTCCAGCTGCCGCTGTCGATGATCCTGATCAGCGGCTTCATCCGGAACGTCCCGTACTCCCTCGAAGAGGCCGCCTGGGTCGACGGCTGCAACCGCCTCACCGCCTTCCGGGTCATCGTCCTGCCCATGCTGCGGCCGGGCCTGATCGCCGTCGGCTCCTTCGCCTTCGTGCACTCCTGGAACCACTTCCTGTTCGCCCTGATGTTCCTCAGCAACCAGGACAAGCAGACGATCCCCGTCGGCCTCAACAGCCTGATGAGCGCCGACAGCGTCGACCTGGGCGCCCTCGCCGCGGGCGGCATCATCGCGGCCGTGCCCGTCGTGATCGTCTTCGCCTTCATCCAGAAGTGGCTGATCACGGGCTTCAGCGCCGGGGCGGTGAAGGGATGAGAAAGGTCCAACTCATCGCCGACCGTGACGTGGCACGCGGCGCGGGAGCGGGGAGGATCCCATGACCACACCTGTGCCGATGACCTCACCCGTGCCGATCGTCCTCGCGGGCGCGCGCGGCCACGGCCGCTGGCATCTGGCGAACATCCGCCGCCTCCAGGACAAGGGCCTCGTACGCCTCGCCGGGATCTGCGAGCTGACGCCGCTCACCGAGGAGGAGCTGGACACCTTCGCCGACCCTGGTCAACTGCCGGAGCAGTCCGCCGACTTCGGGGCGCTGCTGGACTCCACCGGTGCCGCCATCGCCGTGATCTGCACGCCGATCCACACCCACACCGACCTGGCGCTGGTCGCCGCCGGCAAGGGCGTACACCTGCTCCTTGAGAAGCCGCCCGCGCCGTCGTACGCCGAATTCCGCCGCATGGCCGACGGGGTCGCGGCGGCCGGGGTGGTGTGCCAGATCGGGTTCCAGTCGCTCGGCTCGGGCGCCGTGCCCGCGATCCGGGAGCTGGTCGCGGAGGGCGCGATCGGCGAGGTGACCGGCGTCGGGGCGGCCGGTGCCTGGGCGCGCGACGAGGACTACTACCGTCGCGCACCCTGGGCCGGGCGGCGCACCCTGAACGGCGCAGACGTCGTCGACGGAGCGCTGACCAACCCCCTCGCGCACGCCGTCGCCACCGCCCTCGCGCTCGACGGCTCCACCCGCGCCGAGGACATCACCGCCATCGAGGCCGAGCTGCTGCGCGCCAACGCCATCGAGTCCGACGACACCTCATGCGTACGCGTCACCACAGCGTCCGGCGGCCGGGTCACCGTCGCCGCGACCCTGTGCGCCGAGCGGCCCGACGAGCCGTACGTCCTCGTGCACGGCACCAGCGGCCGGATCACCTACTGGTACAAGCAGGACCGGGTCCTCCTCCAGCGGTCCGGGCACGGCCCCGAGGAGTTCGAGTACGACAGGACCGACCTGCTGGAGAACCTCGTCGAGCACCTTGAAGGCCGGGCCGAGCTGCTGGTGCCGCCCGACTCGACAGGCGCTTTCATGCGGGTCGTTGAATCGATTCGCCAGGCGCCGGACCCGGTCGCCCTCCCCCAGGACGCCTGGTACCTGCTGCCCGAAGAGAACCGCCGGGTCGTCCGCGGCATCGACGCGCTCGTCAGGGCCGCCGCCGACACCCTCTCCCTCTACTCCGAGCTGGGCGCCTCCTGGGCGCTCCCGAACGAGGTGAGCACATGATGTACGACTCCCTGGTCCTGCGGATCGCGGGCCGTCCCGTCGGCCGTTACATCACCCGGCCCGAACTGCCGCCGAAGCTCTCGCCGCGTCCGTATCTGCACCCGGTCACCACCCTGGCGGGCACGGCCGTCACCGAGCTGAGCCCGGCCGACCACGCACACCACCTCGGCGTCGGTGTCGCCGTTCCCGACGTCGAGGGGCACAACTTCTGGGGCGGACGCACCTACGTCCGCGACCAGGGCCCCACCGAGCTTGACAACCACGGCGCCCAGCGCCACGCGGGCTTCCAGCTGAAGGACCCGGACGGCTTCGTGGAGGAACTGCGCTGGATGGCCGCGGGCGGCGAGCTGCTGCGTGAGCGGCGTACCGTCGCGGCCACCGAACTCACCGACGCCGCCTGGGCGTTGGACTTCACCTTCTCCCTCACCAACACGACGGACGGCCCCCTGTCGATCGGCAGCCCGGCCACGAACGGACGCCCCGGCGCGGCCTACGGCGGCTTCTTCTGGCGCGCCCGCAAGGAGGCCGAAGCACCCGCCGTGTTCACCCACGACACCGAGGGCGAGGAAACGGCGCACGGCGAGCGCGCCGACTGGCTCGCCCTCGCGGGCGCCAACTGGACCCTGGTGTTCGCCGGCGCCACCGAACAGACCCGCCGCGACCCGTGGTTCGTGCGCACCGCCGAGTACCCCGGCGTCGGCTCGTCCCTCGCCCACGACGAGCGCCTCCCGATCGCGGCAGGCGACACCGTCGTACGCCGCGTCGTCACCGTCGTCGCCGACGGCCGCCTCGACCGGGGCGAAACGGCCGCGCTGGTCCGCAAGGCGGTGAGCCCATGACCAGCCAGAGCGCACCCGCCTTCACCGCCGACCTCGGCGACGGGACTTACCGCAACCCCGTCCTGAACGCCGACTGGTCCGACCCCGACCTCATCCGCGTCGGCGACGACTACTACATGACCGCCTCCAGCTTCGGCCGCGCCCCCGGCCTGCCGCTGCTGCACTCCCGCGACCTGGTCAACTGGACCCTCGTCGGCCACGCCCTCCAACTCCTCGAACCGGCAAAGGAGTTCAGGACACCCCGGCACGACTGCGGAGTGTGGGCGCCGTCCCTGCGTCATCACGACGACCGGTTCTGGATCTTCTGGGGCGACCCCGACCACGGCATCTACCAGATCAACGCCCCCGAGATACGCGGTCCTTGGACCCGCCCCCACCTCCTCAAGGAGGGCAAGGGACTCATCGACCCCTGCCCCCTGTGGGACGAGGAGACCGGCGAGGCGTACCTCGTGCACGCCTGGGCCAAGTCCCGCTCCGGCATCAAGAACCGGCTCACCGGCCACAGCATGCGGCCCGACGCCACCGGCCTGCTCGACGAGGGCAAGGTGATCGTCGACGGCGACCGCATCCCCGGCTGGTTCACCCTCGAAGGGCCGAAGCTGTACCGGCACGACGGCTGGTTCTGGATCTTCGCCCCGGCTGGGGGAGTGACGACCGGCTGGCAGGGCGCCTTCCGCTCACGCGGCTTCTTCGGACCGTACGAGGAGCGGATCGTCCTTGAGCAGGGCGACACCGACGTCAACGGCCCCCACCAGGGCGGCTGGGTGCGCACCCCCTCCGGAGAGCACTGGTTCGCGCACTTCCAGGAGAAGGGCGCGTACGGGAGGGTCGTCCACCTTCAGCCGATGCGCTGGGACACGGACGGCTGGCCCGTACTGGGCGACGAGGGCACCCCCGTCGACGTACACAAGAAGCCCGACCTGCCGCCTCAGCCACCGTCCGCGCCCGCCACCGACGACGACTTCCCCGGCGGACGCTTCGGACGCCAGTGGCAGTGGACCGCCAACCCCCAGGACGGCTGGGCGACTTGGCACGCGGGCGACGGGCTACGGCTGAACTGCGTACGGACGGCCGACGCGGACGATCTGCGCAAGCTGCCGAACGTGCTCACCCAGCGGCTGCCGGGGACTCCCGCCACCGTCGAGGTCGAACTCGCCCTGTCCGGCGAGGCACCGGGCGCGCGGGCCGGACTCGCCGTGCTCGGCGACGCGTTCAGCTGGATCGGGCTCCAGCGGGGCACCGACGGGACGGTGCATCTCGTGCACCGGTTCGCCGAGACCGTCGCCATGGGGGCACCTCCCACGCCTTTCGGGCAGTGGGGGAGGGAGCGCGACGCGGCGCATCCGCGGGTCGCTCCCGAGGGTCGGGCGCGGCTGCGGGTCGAGATCGGCGAAGGGGCACGCTGCCGCTTCTTCTGCGACGTGGGGGAGGGGTGGCAGCCCTCCGGGCCGGTCTTCACCGCCACGCCCTGGCGCTGGGTCGGCGCCCTGCTCGGCCTGTTCGCACTCGCGCCGGCCGGCGGGGGACACGCCGGCGCGGCCACGTTCACGCAGTTCCGCATCACCGCACGACCGACGTCCTGAACTCACCTCACGCGTACGCCTGTTGGGAGCCGCATTGACCTCCTCCCCGCCGTCAACGACGGAGATTCCTTCCCTCGCGGGTCGGGCTTTCTGCTTCGCAGCCCGTTGCCGCCTGGGGTTACCAGCGAAGGGACGGTGTGCCGCCCACGGTCTTACACAAGCTCCACAGACCTGACTTCCCGCCAGCCCGGCGGTAGACCCGGCGGCTTGGTTATCGCCGCCGGGCACGACACAGCGTAGCGCACCCTAAACGCTGCGCATCCGGCGGTCTTCGGATGCGTTCCTACCTGGTCTGAAGACCGGGGATTCCACGCAAGGAGTTTCGATGACGCACCTCCGTAGCAAGCGCTTGCCGGGACCGGAGCCGGGTTCGAGACCGGGCCTCGGCAAGGCCCTGGTCACGGTCGCCGCCCTGGTGGCCTCACTGGGGCTGGGAGCCTTCACCCCGGCCGAAGCGGCCCCCGAGGGCGCTTCGGGGTCCCCTCGCTGGACCGAGAAGGCCCACGGCTTCGCCTCCCTCGCGGGCGGTACGAAGGGAGGCGCCGGCGGCAAGGTCGTCACCGTGAAAACCCAGGCCGACCTGGAGCGATACGCGGCGGCCGAGGAGCCGTACGTCATCCGGGTCGCCGGGACGATCAAGGCCGAGCCGTTCGGCGCGAACGTCGTCGTCGCCTCGAACAAGACCATCGTCGGCGTGGGCACGGCGGGGGAGCTCGTCCAGGGCGAGCTGCACCTCAAGCCCGGCACCCACAACGTGATCATCCGCAACCTGACGATCCGCGACTCGTACGTCGAGGGCAACTGGGACTGCAAGGACACCGACTTCGACGGCATCCAGATGGACACCGTCCACCACGTCTGGGTCGACCACAACCGCTTCTCGCGGATCTGCGACGGCCAACTCGACGTCCGCAAGGACAGCGAGTACGTCACCGTCTCCTACAACCGGTTCGAGAACAACAACAAGACCTTCGGCATCGGCTGGACGGAGAACGCCAAGACGCAGATCACCATCGACCACAACTGGTTCAGCGGTACGAAGCAGCGCAGTCCCTCCGCCGACAACTGCGCCTACGCGCACCTCTACAACAACTACCTGACCGCACAGGCCGACCCCGGTGACCCGGTGTGGACGTACGGCAACTGGTCGCGCGGACAGACCAAGATGGTCGTCGAGAACAGCTACTACCGGGACGTCCAGCACCCGTACCAGGCCGATGCCACCGCCGAGTTGGTGCAGCGCGGATCGATTCTGAAGAACACCAGCGGGCGGCACGACGCGTGGGGCGCGGCCTTCGAGCCGCGGGACTTCTACGACTACCGGCTTCACCCGGCTGCCGCAGTCCCAGCGCTGGTGAAGAAATTCGCCGGACCACAGCCCCGGATCGGCAGATGAGAGCCCGGCAACCGGACGCGATGCCCACGGTCACTACATCCGTGTGCCCACACACCCCCACAACTTCACAGCTCGACGGATCCAGCAGCAGAAGAGAGCCGACCATGAAGATCAGTAACCGCAACAGCAGCAGGGGCGGACGGCGTATCGTCACGGCCGCCGCCGTGAGCGTCGTGCTCGCGCTGACCGCCACCGCATGTGGCGACGACGGCAGCGGAGCGGCGGGTGACAAGGGCGCCGAGGGCAGCGGCAAGGGAGAGATCACCTTCTGGGACAACAACGGCGGTGTCCGCACCGACATCTGGAAGGAGATCATCGCCGACTTCGAGAAGGCCAACCCGGACATCGACGTCAAGTACGTCGGGATCGCCGCCACCGAGTACCAGTCCAAGGTCGACACTTCCATCCAGGGCGGCAGCCTGCCGGACGTCGGCGGCGCCGGCGCGGCCATGCTCGCCGGTTTCGCCGCCCAGAACGCGCTGGAGCCGCTGGACGACCGCCTCAGCAAGTCCTCCCTCAACGGCAAGCTCAACGAGGACATGGTCACGTCGCTGAAGTCCGCCGGCGGCGACGACGACAAGCTGTACTCGATCCCGACCTCGGCCAACAACGGTGTCCTCTACTACCGCACCGACCTGTTCAAGGCGGCGGGCCTGGAAGCGCCGACCACCTGGGACGCGTTCTACAAGGCCGCCGAAGAACTCACCGACACCAAGAACAACAAGTTCGGCTACACCATCCGCGGCGGCCCCGGCTCCATCGCGCAGGCCCTGGACGCGATGTACGGGCAGTCCGGCATCACCTCCTTCTGGGACTCCAGCGGTGAGAAGACCACCGTCAACGACCCGAAGAACGTGGAGGCGCTGGAGAAGTACGTCGGCCTCTACAAGAAGGTCACGCCGGCCGCCGACCTCAACAACGACTTCACCAAGATGGTCGCCCAGTGGGACTCCGGCGAGATCGGGATGCTGAACCACAACCTGGGCTCCTACCAGGACCACGTGAAGGCGCTCGGCGTCGATAAGTTCCGGGGCATACCGCAGCCGATCGGGCCCGGCGGCAAGCGGGTCCAGGTCTCCAACCCGGTCGACGGGCTCGGCCTGTTCAAGAGTTCCAAGAACAAGGAGGCCGCCTGGAAGTTCATCGAGTTCGCCACTACGCACGCGGAGAACTCCAAGTTCAACGAGTCCGCGGGGCAGGTCCCGGCCAACACCGACGCCGCGAAGGACCCATGGGTCTCCGATGCCGAGCCGACCAAGCTCGCGGCCGAGGCGCTCAGTGACGGCTCCACGACGATCGTTCAGCTGCCGTACTACCTGCCGGACTGGAACACGATCTCCAAGACCGACAACGAGCCGGCCTTCCAGAAGGTGATGAACGGGTCGATGGAGGCGAAGGAGTTCCTGGACACGTTGGCCGAGCAGTTGAACACGGCTCAGGCGGAGTGGAACGAGCAGAAGGGCTAGCGCAGCTGTCGTGACGCAGCAGCCCCGCGCCCGGTGACGGGCGCGGGGTGCACCCCCCACTGAAAGGCACCGCTGAACGCACTTATCCCGCACGCCTGTTGAGAAAGGCACACCGTCGTGTCGCTCACCCGTAGACAGGTCAGTACGGCGGCCCTTGCCGCCGTTCCGCTCGCCGTTGCCGCGAGCGGGCCCGCCGTTGCCGCCACGTCATCCCGTGGGGCGAGGCGGACCCTCTTCATCGCCGGTGATTCCACCGCCGCTCAGAAGTACGCCGACGCCGCGCCCGAGACCGGATGGGGCATGGCCCTCCCGTTCTTTCTGCGCCGTGACCTACAGGTCGCCAACCATGCGGTGAACGGCCGGAGTTCGAAGAGCTTCGTCGACGAGGGGCGTCTCGACGTCATCCTCGGGGCGATCCGGCCCGGCGATCTCCTCCTCGTCCAGTTCGGGCACAACGACTCCAAGACCGCCGATCCCGTGCGGTACACCGAGCCCTGGACGACGTACCAGGACTATCTGCGTCAGTACGTCGACGGGGCGCGGGCGCGTGGTGCCCGGCCCGTGCTTGCCACCTCCGTGGAGCGCAGGAGGTTCGACGCCGACGGCAACGCCGTGACGAGTCACGGCGACTACCCGGCGGCCATGCGGACTCTCGGCGCCCAGGAGGGCGTCGGTCTGCTCGACATCGAGGCGTTGTCGCTGGCGCTGTGGCAGAAGCTCGGGGTCGAGGAGACGAAGAAGTACTTCAACTGGACCGAGACCGAGCAGGACAACACGCACTTCAACCCTCCGGGGGCCATTGCCGTGGCCCGGCTGGTGGCGGGGGAGTTGCTGCACCGCCGGGTGCTTGCGCCGCGCGACGTGCGTCGCTTGGGCGACGAGATTCCGGAGGCGTGGATCACGTGGCCGGAGGCGTAGCCACAGCCCCGCGCCCCTGAACGGGCGCACCCCGTACCCGCACTTTTGGAAGGAACCCCGCACTCATGCGTATACGCAAGTGGCATGCCCATGCCATCACAACTGTAGTCGGCTGTACCGCCCTCGTCCTCTCCGTCACCGGCCCCACCGCCCAGGCCAAGCCCCGCGACCCCGGGCGCGAGACCCTCTCCGCCGGTGACGGGTGGGGCTCGGAAGGCGCCGGCACCACCGGTGGAGCCGCCGCCGACGCCGAGCACGTCTACACCGTCACCACCTGGGCCGAGTTCAAGCAGGCGCTCGCCGATGGCGGGGACGCGCCGAAGATCATCAAGGTCAAGGGGATGATCGACGCCGTGTCCGAGGGCTGCGAGGCCTTCGTCGCCCAGGGGTACGACCTTCAGCAGTACCTGAAGGACTACGACCCGGCCGTCTGGGGCAACGACAGACCCGCCAGCGGTCCGCAGGAGGACGCGCGGGTCGCGTCCGCCGCCAACCAGAACTCGCAGATCAAGGCCTTCGTCCCCAGCAACACCACCATCGTCGGCGTCGGCAGGAACTCCGGCATCCTCGGCGGCAGCCTCCAGATCTTCGGCGTCTCGAACGTCATCATGCGCAACCTCACCATCGAGGCCCCGCTCGACTGCTTCCCGAAGTGGGACCCGACCGACGACGACAACACCGGCAACTGGAACTCCGAGTACGACGCCGTGGTCGTCTACGGCACCGACCATGTGTGGCTCGACCACAACACGTTCACCGACGGGCGTTACCCCGACAGCGAGCGGCCGGTCTACTTCGGCAAGGTCTTCCAGCAGCACGACGGGCTGACGGACATCGTGCGCGGCTCCGACTACGTGACGGTGTCCTGGAACCGCTACCAGGACCACGACAAGAACATGCTGATCGGAAACGGCGACGGCCTCGCCGCCATCGACGCCGGCAAGCTCAAGGTCACCATGCACCACAACCGCTTCGAGGGGATCCTCCAGCGCTCTCCCCGGGTGCGGTTCGGACAGGTCGACGTCTACAACAACCACTACGTGGTGACCGAGGACCAGAAGGACGACTACTACGTCTTCGGTGTCGGCATCTCCTCGCAGCTGTATGCCACCCACAACTCCCTCTCACTGCCGCCCGGCGCCGGCGTCGGCAAGGCGCTGAAGAAGTGGAGCGAGGCCCCGCTGACCGCTGAGTACAACTACGTCAACGGGAAGCTGACGGATCTGATCGCCGTCCACAACGCCGAAATCCCCGAGGAGACGTTGCAGCGGGGCGCCGGCTGGACGCCGACGCTGCGCAAGAAGGTCGACTCGCCGCGGGCCGTGCCGTGGATCGTCGGCCACGGCGCGGGTGCGGGGCGCATCCGCTGACGTTCCCGGAAACCGGCCGGGGCCACCCGCACGCACCCGCACCGCGGGGCGCGCCGCCCCGGCCCGCCCCGCACGAGCCGCACACAGAAGGAGCACCGCATGCCCGCGCCTCACCTCCAACTCCCACTGTCCAGAAGAGGCTTCCTCTTCGCGGCCACCGGAACGGGCGCCGCCCTCGCCCTCGCGACGGCTCCCGCCCGGGCCGACGGCAGAAAGCGCCCGTTCGGCCGGTACGGGTCACCGGCCGCCCGCCGCACCCCGAAGACCCTGTACGTCGACCAGCGCGGCCAGGGCGACTTCACCTCCGTACAGGCCGCCGTGAACGCCGCGAGCGGCAGCGGGTACACCCTCGTCATCGCGCCGGGGACGTACCGCGAGACCGTCGCCGTCAGCAGCGCCCGTACGGAGATGACCTGGATAGGGGCTTCCGGCAAGGCGCGGGATGTCGTGATCGCGTACGACAACGCCGCCGGTACTCCGAAGCCCGGCGGCGGCACCTACGGCACCAGCGGGTCCGCCACCACCACCGTGCAGGCCGACGGGTTCACCGCGCGGGACATCACCTTCGCCAACGACTGGCTTCGCGCCGAACACCCCGAGATCACCGGCACCCAGGCCGTCGCCATCAAGGTGCAGGGCGACCGCTCGGCGTTCTGGCGATGCCGGTTCCTCGGGCACCAGGACACGCTGTACGCCGACTCGATGGCGCTCGGCACCTTCGCCCGGCAGTACTTCGCGCACTGCTACGCCGAGGGTGACGTCGACTTCGTCTTCGGGCGGGCAACCGCCGTGTACGAGCACTGCCGCTTCCACACGCTGGCCCGGGACGTCGACTTCACGCCCAAGGGCATGGTGTTCGCGCCGTCCACGGCCGGTGCCAACCCCTACGGCTACCTGGCCGTGAAGTGCCGGATCACCAGCGGCGCGGAGGACGGGGCGTACAAGCTGGCCCGGCCCTGGGTGCCGAGTTCCGACACCACGGCCCGGCCTTCCCTCGTGGTGCGCGACACGTGGATGGGCCCGGGCATCGACGCGGCCGTGCCGTACACCAACATGTCCTCCGGCTTCCCCTGGCAGGACCAGCGGTTCGCCGAGTACCGCAACTCGGGGCCCGGAGCCGAGATCCTCGTCCCGGAGAACCGGCCTCAACTGGCAGCGGAGCAGGCGCAGCTGCATACCCGTGAGACCTATCTGGGGGACTGGAGGCCGTATGAGCGGCGGGGGTGACCGGGCACAGGCTCCCGTCGGGAGGCGGGCCTTCGTCGCGGGAGCGGGCGCCGCGCTGTGGGCCGCGCAGTCCGGTATGCCAGGGCCCGCCGTCGCCGCCGAGCCACCAGCCGGTGCGGTGGCGGTGACGGGCACGGCGGGGGCGGGCGCGGCAGGAGGCATCGTCGAGGGGAACCTCCCAGACTTCTACCCGGCCCTCAAGGACGAGCTCCGTTTCCCCCTCGCCTGGGGCAACTCCCCGATCCGCGACTTCCGCACCTGGCGCCGCGTCGCCCGCGCCAAGGTGGAGGAACTGCTCGTCGCCGGTCGCGACGACACCGCGTACGCCCCCGAGTTCGGCGATCGCGCCGAGGGCGACGGGTATACGCGGGAACTCGTCACCTTCGGCCTCACCCGGTACGGCCGGGTCCGCGGCGCCCTGCTCACCCCGCACGGCACCGGCCCCTTCCCCGCCGTGCTGCTCCTCCACGACCACGGCTCGAAGTTCGACATCGGGAAGGAGAAGCTGGTCAGGCCCTGGTACGACGGTGAGGCCCGGTTACCGTCCGCGCTGGAGTGGGCGGACCGGTGCTTCAGCGGGCGGTTCGTCGGCGACGAGTTGGCCCGGCGCGGGTACGTCGTCCTCGCCGTGGACGCCCTCGGCTGGGGCGACCGCGGGCCTCTCGTCTACGAGCAACAACAGGCACTGGCAAGCAACTTGTACAACCTCGGCTCGTCGCCCGCTGGGCTCATGGCCCGCGAGGACATACGTGCCGCCCGTTTCCTGGCCGGTCTCGACCGCGTGGACCGGCGGCGCGTCGTGGCCCTCGGCTTCTCCATGGGGGCGTACCGGGCTTGGCAGACGGCCGCGCTCAGCGACGACATCGCGGCCGGGGTGAGCGTGTGCTGGATGACCGGGCTCAAGGAGATGATGGTGCCCGGCAACAACACGTTGCGGGGGCAGTCCGCGTTTCACATGCTGCGCCCCGGGCTGGCCCGGCATCTAGACATACCGGATGTGGCGAGCATCGCCGCGCCCAAGCCGTTGCTGTTCTTCAACGGTGGCCTGGACACGCTGTTTCCTCCGGAAGGTGTGCGGGTGGCTTACGGCAAGCTGCGCTCCGTTTGGCGCGCTTGCCGGGCCGAGGAGCGGTTGCGGTTGAAGACGTGGCCCGAGGTGGGCCACGTCTTCAACGACCGTATGCAGGACGAGGTCTACGCATGGCTGGACGAGGTCCTGTGAGGTCTGCGGAGCTACTTCGTACGGAACTTCAGTACGGCGCTGTCTTTGTTGGCCGCGATGGCGTCGACGGTGGTCCGCTTGTCGTCCGCTGTGGGGAACGTGGCTTGCCCGCCCTCGCCGAAGGTCACATAGCCCAGGAAGTCCCCGGAATCGAAGCGCATGAGGGTGATTGTGGATACCGCCACGCTCACGTGCAGAAACCCGTCGCCGATCACGACGTCCACCGGCTTGGTGACAAGGATTTCGCAGTTCCCGTCCGTGCAGGCTCCGGTGTTCTTGCCGTCCTTGGCCTTGGGCAGCGGGCCGGTCGGGGACGGGCTCGGGGACGTGGGCTCAGCGGGCTCAGCGGGCTTGGAGGGCTCAGCCGACTTGGACGGCTTGGAGGACTGGGAGGCGCTGGGTGACCGCTTGGCCTCGGATGCGCCCGTGTCCTTGTCCGACGAACAACCGCCGACGGCCAGTGCGCCCACGACCACCACCGCCGCGACGCGCTTCACTCGTACAGGCATGTCCATCCGGTCCCCACCCCCGTCGTCGACGTTCGACGAGCACGGTAGACCGTCCCTACGGGGACCCCTCCCGACCCCGCGCCGGGCTCGAACCGACCTCGTGACGTGCTCGGTGACCACCGGTCGTTTGAACAGGCCGGTGGCCACCTGAGCACTCACTTCGGGATGCGCGGAACTGGCGTTACCTGCGTACCGGCCTGATCGACTCCAGTGTCGGAATCACCGGCTTGATCGTGCCGTCCGCCGCGAACTCCATGCGGTCGATCGTCGTCTCGCGGTGGGTGCCGTCGCCGCCTGACTTGCCGGGGCCGTTCAGGGCGAAGCGGTGGTAGACCATGTACCAGTTGTCCGTGCCGGGGGTGTTCACCACTGAGTGGTGGCCGGTGGCCTTGATGCCGTACTCGGGGCGCTTGGAGAGGATCGTGCCCTTCTTGGTCCAGGGGCCGAGGGGGGACGGGCCGGTGGCGTACGCGACGTGGTAGTTCTCGCTGCGGGTGTCGTCCTCGGACCACATGTAGTAGTAGGTGCCCTTGCGCTTGATCACGAAGGCGCCCTCGCGGAAGTTGTCCGGGGTGATGTCCTTCACCTTGGCCGCGTCGAAGGACACCATGTCGTCGTTCAGCGGGACGACGTAGCCGCGGCCGTTGCCCCAGTAGAGGTACGACTTGCCGTCGTCGTCCGTGTAGACCGAGGGGTCGATCATCTGGCCCTGGAGCTGGCCGCCCTTGGCGACCAGCGGCTTGCCCAGCGCGTCCTTGAACGGGCCGGCGGGGGAGTCCGCGACCGCGACACCGATCTGCTGCTCGGCGCAGAAGTAGAAGTAGTACTTGCCGTTGCGCTCCGCGATCGCCGGTGCCCAGGCGTTCTTGTCGGCCCAGGACACGTCAGGGCCCAGGTCGAGAATCTCGCCGTGGTCCTTCCAGTGCACCAGATCCTTTGATGAGAAGGCCTTGAACTTGGTGCCGCTCCAGCCGGGGAAGCCGTCCGTCGTCGGGTAGATCCAGTAGCGGCCGTTCATGTACTTGACGTCGGGGTCGGCGTACAGGCCGGGCAGGACGGGACTGCGGGTCGGTACCGCCTCCACCGTCCACTTGCGCTTCGTCCCGTTCGCCGCCGTCACGGTGTACGTCTGCGGCTTGCGGAAGTCGCGGCGCGTACCCGAGGCCGGGCTGACCTTGGCGCCCGCGCCGACCGCCAGCTTCGGCGCGAGGCGCCTGAGATCGGCGTCCGGTTCCATCGGCAGGACGACTTTGTTCGCGCTCTCGGTGACGATCGCGTACCCCTCCTGGTCCTTCGCCGTCACGTCCACGATCGAGGTGGGACTCGCGGGATACGCGGCCAGCAGCCGGTCGTACTCCTTCTGCGTCACCGGCATGACCGTGCCGTGCCGCGGGCTGGTGGGCAGCTGGTAGTTCTGCGACGGGGTCCACTTGCCCGAGTCGAGGTCGGTGGTCTCGAAGGGGAGGTAGCCCCGGCCGCCGTACTCGTCGATGAACAGGTACCACTTCTCCTCGGTGTTCGACTTGAACACCGTCGGGCCCTCACCACGGTCCATCGCCCCGTTGCCGATGCAGTCCGCGACGAAGTCGTACTTCGTGGAGGTCAGCGTCCGCGACTTCTCCCCGGTGATGAACTTCGCGCAGGGGCTGGAGGAGTTCGGGTCGCGCTCGTCCTTGGTGTAGCGGTAGTACGTGCCCTTGTGCCGCACGACGGTTGAGTCGATGACCGAGTAGCCGGGGTCGTTCCAGACCTTGGGCTTGCTGAAGGTGCGGAAGTCCTTCGTGGTCGCGTACATCATTTTGTTGTACGTCGAGCCCGTGTGGTCCGGGTCGTCCTCGGCGTACAGCTTCGAGGCCCAGAAGACGACGAACTCACCGAGCTTCTCGTCCCAATAGGCCTCAGGGGCCCAGGTGTTGCCCGCGTTGTCGGGGGACACCTTCACCAGGCGCTGGTCGGTCCAGTTCACCAGGTCCGTGGACTCCCAGACCATGATGGACTTGCTGCCGTGCCGCTGGACGTCGTCCCAACTGCCGCTGCTGTTCTCGTACATGCGCAGATCGGTCGCGATCATGTAGAACTTGTCGCCCTCGGGGGCGCGGATCACGAACGGGTCCCGCAGGCCCTTCTCACCGATGGTCGAGGTGAGCACCGGCTTCCCGGCGTTCAGCTCCCGCCAGTGCAGGGGGTCGTTGCCGCGGCTGAGGGCGTAGCGGATCTGCTCGCCGTCGGCCGTTCCTTCACCGGTGAAGTACGCGAAGAGGTAGCCCGCGTACTTGGACTTGGACTTCTGCGTGGCTCTCTCCGCGCTCTTGCCTGCGGGCTGTTCTGCGGTTTGTGCGGGACTGGGTGGGGCTGCCAGGAGGCTCAGGAACAGGGCGAGCAGCGCTGACAGGGAGGTCAGGAGCGTGCGGGCGGTGCGGGGGCGCATGACACATCCTGTGGGAGTCTGGTGGTTTCTGTTGGGCCGAACTGACCTGGAGTTTCACCAGTGGGGCCCGGGGCGTCAATCGGTGCGACAGAGACCGGAGTGATCGAAAGTTTCGATTCACTTTCGGTTCGACGCGGCAACCTTTTCCGGCCATGGCGGCGACATGCAGGGCAGAGGCGGGCTCCCCGTCCGCCTCCCGTCCCCAACCCCTAGGAAAGGAACGCCCCGTGCTCCAGAGCACTGGACGCCACCGCCGGACGCGCACCCTGTCCATTGCCGCCGCGGTGTCCGTCGCCTCGGGGGCGGGTGGCGTCTACCTCGGCCTCTCGGACGACGGAGCCGACGCCGCCCCCGTCAGGACGGTCACCGTCTCCAGCACCGCTCAGCTGGAAGCCGCCGTGAAGGTCGCCACGGCCGGCACCACCATCCAGGTGCGCGGCGGCACGTACTACCCGACGAAGACCCTCAAGTCCTCGGCGAACGGCACCAGTTCGGCCCGTATCACCTTGCGGGCCGCTCCCGGGGCGAAGGTGAAGATCGACGGCTCGAAGCTGCCCGACGGCTCCTGGCTGGCCGGGATCTACGGCGACCACTGGACCGTAGAGAACCTCACCTGGCAGAACGCGCCCGCCCACGGCTTCGTCGCCACCTCCTCCGTCGGCGGAGTGTTCAGGAACCTCGTCACAGCAGACAACGGCGACTCCGGCTTCACGCTGCGCGGCGACGGCACCACCGACAACCTCGTGCAGAACCTGGACAGTCACGGCAACTACGACCCGTCCGGTCATGGCCAGAACGCCGACGGGATCGCCGTCAAGTTCGGCTCCGGAACGGGCAACAAGATCACCGGCGCCCGCCTCTACAGCAACTCGGATGACGGGATCGACTTCTGGCAGTTCTCCAGCCCCGTCACCGTCGAGCACTCCTGGGCCTTCGGGAACGGCGAGAACCGCTGGAAGGACCCGGCCTTCGAGGGCAACGGCAACGGCTTCAAGCTCGGCGGCGGAGGCGTCTCGGTCGCCCATCTCGTGAACAACAACGCGGCCTGGGGCAACAGAAAGCACGGCTTCACCGAGAACTCCAACACCGGTGCCATGAGCCTGAACCGCAACACCGCGTACGCCAACGCCGGCTCGGGCTACTACTTCGCCACCGGCAAGGCCCGGCTCGGCAAGAACCTCGCCGTGCGCAACAAGGGCGGTACGTCCAAGCTCGGCCCGTCCACCGTCTCCGCGGGCAACAACTGGGACGAGGGCATCGCCGCCCCGTCCTTCAAGTCGACGAAGGCGTCCACCGCGTACAGCGCCCGTAAGGCGGACGGCTCGCTGCCCGCGACGACGTTCCTGACGACGGGCTCCACCACCATCGGTTCCACCATGAACTGACCCTCCCGCTCCCCCCACGGGCCTATCCCCCCACGGCCCATGAGAACGCCCCCGCCGAGACCTCCCAAGTCCGGCGGGGGCGTTCCCATTACCACTGGCCGTCGTGGGGGGCTCAGGCCAGCAGATCTGTGCGGTCCGCGGAGGACCTACTTGTACGTGATGTCGGACGGCTTGTAGTTGCAGTGCGTGCCGTCGGCGTCCGAGCCCGCCTCCTCCGGCTCGTCACCGCTGTCGTTGCCCTTGTACTTCTGGCACGGCACGATCTCCTTGCCGCCGTCGCCGGTGATGGTCACCTTGCGCAGGGCCGCGGAGTCGCCGTAGTTGCTGTTGATGCCGGCCAGACGTCCGCCCGGAGCCGTCACCTCCAGGCCGTTGAAGATCACGCTGCGCTTGTACTGCGTCGAGCAGTTGCCGCAGGAGCGGTAGAGGGTCTTGAAGTCCTCCGCCACGAAGTTCGACACGACGAGCTTGCCGCCGCCGTTGTGCTGGAGGACCTTGTCCTCGGCGTGCTTCGCACCGCCGCCCTTGATGGTGAAGGTGGCCGATTCGCCGCCCCGGAAGGTGGCGGCGTCCTCGCCGACGTCCTCCCACCACACGTTCTGCAGCGTGCAGGTGCCCTTGCAGTGGACGCCGTCGGCGCCGGGCTTGCCGATGACGACGTTCTTCAGCGTCGCGCCGTCCGCGAGCTCGAAGATCGGGTCTCCGCCCTCTTCCTGACCGTCACCGGCCAGGTCGCCGCTGCCGTAGAAGCGCTTCATGCCGCCGTCCCGGACGCCTTCCACCGGGATCGTCTTGGAGACCGCCTCGCTGCCGTCGGGGGTCGGCCACTGGGCCGCGGCGTTGGCCGACGACATCATCGTGGTGGTGAAGACGGCGGCTCCGGTCAGGCCTAACGCGGACAGGCTGCCGACGATGGCCTGTGTCCGGTTGAGCTTGCGGCGGTGGCGGGCGCGCTGCTGTGTTTCTGAACTCATGTCCCGTTTCCTTGAGTGGGGGGAGAGACCTTGCGTCTCCCTGGTTGCCACCCGGAAGGAGCGGGTTGCCGCCCCTCGGAAATTTTTTGCGGCCGCCGCTCGTTATGAGCCTTCCGCGCCGCCGGTCATGAGCCGTCAGTCACCAGCAAGCCGGTCATGAGTCGCCGTCGTCGTCCTGGCCCTCGAAGTCGCCCCGCACGCCCACCTGTTGGCCGTCGGCCTTCGCGGTGGCCGCGTAACGGTCGTCGCCGGCGTCCCGGCCGCCGCGGTCATGGTCGTACTGCCCGGCGAACACGAACTCACCGGCCGGGACCGTACGGCCCTCCTTGAGCTCCCAGGTGTAGACGATGAAGCCGTCCCGCTCGCCGACCGTGTGCTCGAAGTCCACCTCGGGCAGCGAGCGCCAGGCGCCCGTCGAGGTCACCCCGCCGGTCTGCTTGATGCGCAACTCGACCATCAGTGAGGTGAGTTGCTTGTCCGACTTCACGGTCACATTGCTCTGCGCCCAGAAGTCGTTGCTGTGCGGATCGACCGAGCCGTCCGACCACAGCGGGCCCTCCTCGGTGCCGGCGTCCGCGGGCGGAGTGACGGCAGGGGGCAGCTCGGGCGGTTTGACCGGCGGCGACTCGGGCGCGGTCGGCTTCTCGGGACGCGGGGAACTCGTCGGGTCCGGCGGGATCTCACCGCGGCGGGACTCCTCCGGCGACGGGTCGGGTGTCGGCGTGACCGCGACGGTCTGCTGGGCCTTGTCGTCCTCCTTCAGCGCGGACGCCGCGGCGTAGCCGCCCACCGCGAGGACACCCGCGACCGCGGCCGTGGCGCCGACGACCCGCGCCCAGCCGAGCAGCGGGCGCCTCGGTGCGGGGCGCCGGGAGACCTCGGAGTCGGCCAGGCCGCGCTCGATGCGGGCCAGGATGCGCGCACGGTCGGGCTCATGAGCGCCGGCCGCCTCATGCAGCCGGGCGCGCACGGCGTCGTCCGTGGCACGTGTATCGCGCTGCCCGGTCACGGGTTCCTCCCTCCGGCCCCACCGGTACGCAGCACCGCCGCGTGCACCCGGCTCGGGCCGTCCGCACTGCCCAGCAACCGCTGCAACTCGGCCATCCCCTTCGACGTCTGGCTCTTCACCGTACCGACCGAGATGCCAAGAGCGAGCGCGGTGTCCTTCTCCGAGAGGTCGAAAGCATGACGTAGCACCACACATGCCCGCTTGCGGAACGGCAGACTGCGCAGCGCCCCCTGGACATCGACCATGGCCGGCACGTCCGGGTTCTCGCTGCTCTCGTCGCGCTGCGACCAGAACAGCGTGACGCGTCTGCGCTCCCGCACCGCGCTGCGGATCCGGCTGCGCGCAAGATTGGCGACCACCCCGCGCGCGTACGCCACCGGATGGTCCGCCGCCCGCACCCGGTCCCAGCGGTGCCACATGGCGAGCAGCGCGTCCGCCGCCAGGTCGTCGGCGGCGTCCGACTCACCGGTCAACAGATGGGCCAGCCGCGCCAGTTCGGCATAGTGCCGCTCGAAGAAGTCGTGGAACTCCACAGAGGCTGCGTCGTCGACGACCGTGCCCACGGGCGACCTCTCCCCTGCTGAATCCGGACAGTACGGTTGACCTGCGTGCGTCGTGCCTGCGTAGTGCGTATACGGACCCCGTGTGCCACCCGTGAAGGAATGGTGCACCTGTGGGGTGAGATTCGAGAGAGTAGCAGGCGCCCGTACAGGACTTCGAAGGTCGTGCGGTAGGCCGAACCCCATTCCGTAACACGGCGAAAACCGAAAGCGGATCAACACCAGGAACAATCCAGCCAGCATCCGCGCACTTAGCACGCAGCAACGAGGAGCATCCGCATGTCCGGAGCACAGAAGGTGACCGACCGGCCGAGTGCCGCACCACCCCCGGCGAACAGCGTCGACCGGTTCTTCAAGATCTCCGTCAGGGGATCCACCTTCGCCCGGGAGATCCGCGGCGGTTTCGCCACGTTCTTCACGATGGCGTACATCCTTGTCCTGAACCCCATCATCCTGGGCAGCGCCGAGGACAAGTTCGGGCAGCGGCTCGACAGCGTCCAACTCGTCACCGCCACCGCCCTGGTGGCCGCGGTGATGACCATCATCATGGGCGTCGGCGGCAATCTGCCGCTCGCGCTCGCCGCCGGGCTCGGCCTCAACGCCGTCGTCGCCTTCCAGATAGCCCCGCTGATGAGCTGGGCCGACGCGATGGGCCTGATCGTCCTCGAGGGGCTGCTGATCTGTGTGCTGGTGGTGACGGGCCTGCGCGAGGCCGTCATGCACGCGATACCTCAGCCCATGAAGCAGGCGATCAGCGTCGGCATCGGCCTGTTCATCGCGCTCATCGGCTTCGTCGACGCCGGGTTCGTCACCCGGATCCCGGACGCGGCCAACTCCACGGTGCCCGTGCAGTTGGGCGCCACCGGCTCGCTGACCGGCTGGCCGATGCTCGTCTTCTGCCTCGGGGTGCTGCTGACCATCGGGCTGCTCGCCCGCAAGGTCAAGGGCGCCATCCTGATCAGCATCGTCGCCATGACGATCCTCGCGATCGTCATCAACTCGGCGGCCGACATCAAGAGTTGGGGCCTGACCACACCCTCCTGGCCGGACAAGGTGGTCGACACCCCGGACTTCGGCCTGATCGGCGACTTCAGCCTGTTCGGCGCCTTCGGCGAGGCCGGCGCGATCACCGTCGTCCTGCTGGTCTTCACGCTGATCCTGTCGGACTTCTTCGACACCATGGGCACGGTCGTCGGCGTCAGCGCCGAGGCCGGGCTGCTGGACGAGGACGGCAAGGTGCCCAACCTCGGTCGCGTGCTGCTGATCGACGGCGCCGCCGCGGTCGCGGGCGGCGCCGCCTCCGCCTCCTCCTCGACCTCGTACATCGAGTCGGCGGCGGGCGTCGGCGAGGGCGCGCGCACGGGCTTCGCCAACCTGGTCACCGGCGGACTGTTCGCCCTGGCCCTCTTCATGACCCCGCTGCTGACCATCGTCCCGCTCCAGGCCGCGGCCCCCGCCCTCGTCGCGGTCGGCTTCCTGATGATGACTCAGGTCAAGCACATCGACTGGGACAAGTACGAGATAGCCATCCCCGCGTTCCTGACGATCGCCGTGATGCCCTTCACGTATTCGATCACCAACGGCATCGGGGCGGGCTTCGTCGCGTACGTCCTCATCAAGTCGGTGCTCGGCAAGGCGCGCGAGGTCCACTGGCTGCTGTGGGGCGCGTCGGCACTGTTCCTGGTGTACTTCGCGATCGACCCGATCGAGCAGATGCTGGGCGTCTAAGGCGCTTGAGGCCGTGACGTGCGAAGGCCCCGGCCCGGAGGATTCAACGGGCCGGGGCCTTCCTCCAGATCACTCAGTTCTGCTGGAGCGCCGCCTCCATCATGGCCTTCGCGACCGGCGCGGCCAGCCCGTTACCGCTGACCTCCGAGCGCGCCGCATCCGACTGCTCGATGATCACAGCGACGGCGACCTCCTTACCCGTGGAGTCGTCCTTCGCGTACGACGTGAACCAGGCATACGGCGTCTGGCTGTTGTTCTCGCCATGCTGGGCCGTACCCGTCTTGCCGCCCACGGTCGCGCCGTCGATCTGCGCGTTCGTACCCGTGCCGTCGTCGACGACCGTCTGCATCGCGGACTGCAACTGCTCGGCCGTGGACGAGCTGACGATCTCCTTGGTGTCCGTGTTGTCGTCGTAGTTCTCCAGCACGTCGCCGCCCGCATCGCTGATCTGCGACACCATGTGCGGCGAGACCAGCTCACCGCCGTTCGCAATGGCCGCCGACACCATGGCCATCTGCAACGGCGTCGCCTGGACGTCGAACTGCCCGATGCCCGACAGTGCCGTCTGCGCCTTGTCCATGCCGGACGGAAAGACGCTCTCGTACGCCCGCACCGGGACGTCCTGCTCCCCGTCGTTGAAGCCGAACTTCTCCGCCATCTCCTTGACCTTGTCCTGGCCCAGGTCGACGGCCATCTTCCCGAAGACGTTGTTGCACGAGTACTGCAGAGCGACCCGGATCGTGGCGTCCTCACAGGGCGCCGACGGATTCTCGTTGCCCAGCACGCGGGTCGTGCCCGGCAGCGGGTACGGGTCCGGGCTCTCCGTCTTCTCGTCCACCGACGAGTACAGCCCGTCCTCCAGCGCGGCAGCCGCCACGACCAGCTTGAACGTCGAGCCCGGCGGCAGCGGCTGGCGCAGCGCCCGGTTCGTCATCGGCTTGTCCGGATCCTTCGTCAGCTTCTCCCAGGCGGCCGAGTCGTCGGAGCCGCTGATCTCGGACGGGTCGTACGAAGGGGTCGACACGACACCGAGGATCTTGCCGTTCGCCGGGTCGATGGCGACGGCCGCACCCTTCGTGTCACCCAGCGCCTCATACGCGGCCCGCTGCACATCCGGGTCGATCGTCGTGACCACGTCACCCGGGTCGGCACGTTTGCCGGTGACCGTGTCCATAGGGTTCTTGAGCCGGTTGTCGGTGCCGTCGAGCAGGTCCTGGTAGACGCCCTCCAACTGCGTCGCCCCGTACACCTGCGAGCTGTAGCCCGTGACCGCCGAGTACAGCGCGCCGTCCTTGTACGTCCGCTGGTACTTGAGGTCGCTGCCGGTCGTCTCCGCGGACCCGGTGATCGCCTCGCCGGCCACGATGATGTTCCCGAGCGGGTACGCGTACTGCTCGATCACGTTCCGCCGGTTTTCCTTGTTCTCCGCGAGCGCCTTGCCGTCGTAGAACTGCACCCAGGTCGCCCTGACCAGCAGGGCGAGCACGAGCAGCAGCGTGAAGACGGAAGCCCGTCTGATCGTCTTGTTCATCGCGCTATAGAGGACGACGGAGGGCAAGCGAAACGTTCCCTTCCATCCCGGTTTCTCATGGGACCCTCATCAACCCGGCGAGGCGCTACGCCCAGCCCTTGAGGAAGCCGGCCTCGTAAGCCGCGATCACAGCCTGCGTACGATCCCTGGCCCCCGTCTTCGCCAGAACGGCCGCCACATGCGACTTCACCGTCGCGGCCCCCACACCCATGCGCCCCGCGATCTCCCCATTGGTCAGCCCACCGGCCATCAGCCTCAGCACCTCCCCCTCGCGGACCGTGAGCCTCGCGACCCAGGGCGGCGGCGCCGTCTTCGCGCGCGCATGCTCCATCGCAAGCGCCCGCACCGCCGCCGGGAACAACAACGTGTCGCTGCGCGCGACCAGCCGTACCGCCTGCACCAGCGCATCCGCCTCCGCCCGCTTGAGCAGAAATCCCGAGGCGCCCGCGCGCAGCGCCTCGTACACATAGGCGTCGTTCTCGAAGGTCGTCACGACGACGACGCGCGGCGGCGCGTCGAGCGTGCCGAGGATCTGCTCGGTGGCGCGGATGCCGCCGACCTCGGGCATGCGTACGTCCATGAGGACCACGTCGGGCCTGAGCTCCCGTACGACGGACACCGCCTCCGCGCCGGTCGCGGCCTCGCCCACGACCTCCAGGTCCGGTTCGGCGGCGAGGATCGCGCGGAGCGCGGTACGGACCATGCGCTCATCGTCGGCGAGGACGACGCGGATCGTGGGGCTGGTCATGCGGGTCCCTCGCTTGTCGTGGCTCTCTCGACGGGCAGTCGTACGTGCAGACGCCAGACCCCGTCCACCGCTCCCGTCCCGGTCGTGCCGCCCAGTAGCCGCGCCCGGTCGGCGATACCGCGCAGGCCGTGGCCGCCGCCGGGGCGGGGAGCAGCGGTCCTCGGCACCGCGTTCTCCAGCGTGATCTCCAGTTCCTTGCCGGTCACCTCGATCCGCAGGGTCACCGTGACCTGGTCGCCCGCGTGCTTGAGGGCGTTGCTCAGCCCTTCCTGCACGATGCGGTACGCCTCCCGCGACACGAGTGGCGGCAGGGCTGTGGCGTCCACTGCCACGGTGGCCGTCACGCGGAGACCGCCCGCCCGGGTGCGGCGCAGCAGGCCGTCGAGTTCGGCGAGGGTGGGTGCCGGGGATGTGCCGGCTCCCTCGCACTCCCTCAACACGCCGAGTACGGCGTCGAGTTCGCCCACCGTACGGCGCGTGGTGTCCTCGATCGCGGCCAGCGCCTCGCGGACGAACTCCGGGTCGCTGTCCAGCACCCGGCGGGCCGCGCTCGCCTGGAGCGTGACGGCGCTCAGGGCGTGACCGACGGAGTCGTGGAGCTCGCGCGCGAGCCGGTTGCGTACGGCGAGATCGGCGGCGCGGGCCTCGGCGGCGGCGAGCCGGTCCTCGGGCGTGGGCCCGAGGAGCTCGGGCGCCCAGCGGGCGAGCAGCGTACCGGCGCCCGCCGCGCATCCGGCGAGGGCGAGCAGGCAGGCGACGCCCGCGACCGGCGAGAGCACCAACACCCAGGTGTGGTCGAAGAGTTCGGGCAGCCCGGAGTCGCGCAGCCCTGCGAAGACGGGCAGCATGATCAGCACCGCCGCGAAGGGCGGCACCGCGAGAGACATCCCGGCGATGACTCCGCCGAAGGCGAGATGCAGCGTGAACCACGCCGCCGTACGCCCCTTCGCCGCCCGCGTCCGCGCGGGTCCGTCGGCGAGCCGGTCGCCGTCGACGCCGCACAGCGCCCGGGCCGCCGCCACGGACATCGGCCGGGTCAGCGGGAACAGGGAGGTGATCGCGGCGAGGGGCAACCCGACGGCGAACGCGGAGAGTTGGGAGTCCAGCGGCCCGGTCCCGTTCCGCGGACCGAAAGCGAGGCTCATGACGACGTCGCCGACAAGGACGTATGGCATGGCGAGGGCGCCGCCCAGGATCAGATGGATCCACCGCCGACGCGTTCGCCGTCCGAACAGGACCCGGAGCAGGGCCCGGGCGAAGTCGCTCACGCCGGCCGTCGCGCGGCGCCGGACCGCCCCGCCAGGAAGTGCACGCCTACCGAGACCACGAGCATGCCCACGACCATCTGCCCAGCGTAGGTGAGGTTCATCAGCACCGTCGGCTGCTCGGTGATGTCGTCCACACCGGTGAGTGAGACCAGCGACAGCCACACACCCCAGCAAGCCATGGCACCCGAGCCGATCCAGGCGAGGGCCAGCGGCACCTTCACAGAAAGCACGCGGCCCCGCCGGAAGGCAAGCAGCCAGGCGCCCGTGACAGCCGCGGCGAGGAAGCCGAAGTACAGCGCTTCCAGCAGGTGGAAGTCGCCCGTGCGATCGGAGATCCGGCCTTCGCTGAGCCCGGCGGTGGCGCCGCATGTCCACGCCAGATGCATGCCGGCGGGGAACAGGGCGACGACAGCGGAGGCCACGGCGAGGACACGCGGCGCCCTACGCCCCGGACCGTCCGGCCACGTCCGCCACACGTGGCCCCACCGATCCCGCGCGTACAGCACGAAGAGCGCACCGAGCGCGAGCCCCTGCACGATGAACCCCGTGTAGACGACCCCGAAGACCCACGCGTCGAGAAAGGGCTCCCTCTCCGTTCGTACGTCCCCGCTCCCGCCGAACGCCGTGACCAGGAGCTGCAAGGGAAACCCCGCCACGATGGGAGCGAGCAGCCCACTGGCCACCCATGTCGGCCCCACCAGCAGCCAGGCGGGCACCCGCCGCCCCCACGGCCGGGTGAGCAGCAGCGCGAGCACGATGACGGCCCCGTCCATGACGACGGTGACGCTGTTGGCGACGGCCATCGTGCCCCGGTGCTCCAGCAGGGAACTGCCCTCGGGAATCCCGGCCCGGCTTCCCGCGATCCACGCCACCTTGAGGCTCAGATACGGCAGACAGGACGCGATGGCGATGGCCCGCAACGCACGACGGGTCCGGCTGAGGGGCACCCAGGCTGGGGCCCCGGACCGTACCGAGGCGGAAGTCTGTGTCATACCGACCACACTCCCGGCCGGGACCGCCGGAGCCCTCCTGCCGGACGCCGATCCGCCTCCGCCGCGCGGGGGAGAAGGGTCAGCCGTCCAGGGTGAGGACGACCTCGTCGATCTCCGCCCCGCGGGCGTTCGCGTAGCCCCTGTCCTGCGCGGTCACGCGGAAGCCGCACTTTTCCAGGACGCGGCGCGAAGCGGCGTTGTCCGCGGCGGCGCGGGCGTACAGCGGGCGTTCGGGGACCTCGTCGAGCAGGGCCCGCAGGGCGCGTGTGGCGATGCCTCGGCCCCAGTACGCGCGGTCGATCCAGTACGTCACCTCGCGCTCGCCCGGGTCGCCGTACACCGCCGCGCTGCCCACGACGTCGCCGTCGGCGAGGACCGTGCGATTGACCACGCCCGGCGTGGCACGGATCCGCTTCCAGTGGGCGTCGAAGGCATCCCAGTCGGCCGGGTCCTTGGCCGTGAACGCGGCCATCTCGATCGCTTCCGGGTCATTCATCTGCCGGAAGAACACCGGCAGATCACTGTCGTGGATCTCACGCAGGACCACATTCATGTCAGAGCCTCCGAGTTGCGAGCGTCAGTCGGTCGCGGGCGTCGAACAGGGCGTCCTTCACCATCTGCTCGTGCGCGGGCGTCAGCCGCGCCACGGGTACGGAGCAGCTGATGGCGTCACGCGCGGGCGTACGGTACGGAATCGCGACCCCGAAGCAGCGCAGCCCCAGCGTGTTCTCCTCGCGGTCCACCGCGAAGCCCTGCTCCCGCACCTGGTGCAGCTCCTCGATGAGCTTCTCCCGGTCGGTGATCGTGTGCTCGGTCAGCGCGGGGAGGGTCTCCGGCAGCAGCTTGCGTACCTGCTCGTCCGTGTGCGTGGCCAGCAGCGCCTTGCCGAGCGAGGTGGAATGGGCGGGCAGCCGGCGGCCCACGCGCGTGAAGGGGCGGAGATAGTGCTGGGACTGGCGGGTCGCGAGATACACCACATTCGTGCCGTCCAGCCGCGCCAGGTGGATCGTCTCCGTAGTGTCGTCGGAGAGCCGGTCGAGAGTCGGTCTGGCCACGGCCACCACCTCGTCGCCGTCGATGTACGACGTCCCGACGAGGAGGGCGCGCACCCCGATGCCGTACCGCGTGCCCGTCGCGTCCGTCTCGACCCAGCCGAGCTCGACGAGCGTACGGAGCAACATATACAAACTGGACTTGGGGTAACCTACGGCCTCCTGTACGGCGGCCAGGGAATGCATTCCGGGCCGGCCTGCGAAGAACTCGAGCAGTTCCACAGTCCGCACCGCGGACTTGACCTGCGCCCCGCCGCCTGTCTCGCCAGCCGACATCGCCCTTGACCCCTTCGTTCGACGGGAAATAGTCTCCGAGACATATTCACCATCAGAGACAGTGTTCAACATATCGAACGCCCTGGTGAGTGACACAAGAACTGCGGCATCACATAAGAACTGCGGCATCACATCTTCTGGAGGAACCCGCGGTGGCAGCAGCACCAGTCTGGAGTGTCGACCCCCGAACCGGGAAGCAGCGTGAACAGGTTGCGGTGGAAGCCACAGCCCAGGAGGTGGACACGGCGGTCCGCGCGGCTCACGCCGCCCGGGGAGCCCTTGCCGACCGCACGGTCCGCTCGGCCTTCCTGCGCAGCGCCGCGGAGCTGCTCGAAGGCGCCAAGGACCACCTCGTGGAGGCCGCGGACGCGGAGACCGCGCTCGGCCCGGTCCGGCTCACCGGTGAACTCGCCCGTACCTGCTACCAGTTGCGGGCCTTCGCGGACATCGTCGACGAGGGCGCGTTCCTCGACGTCGTGATCAACCACCCCGACGCCACCGCGACCCCGCCGATCCCGGACCTGCGCCGCTACAAGGTGCCGCTGGGTGTCGTCGCCGTCTACTCGGCCTCGAACTTCCCCTTCGCCTTCTCGGTCGCGGGCGGCGACACCGCGAGCGCGCTCGCCGCGGGCTGCCCGGTCGTCGTCAAGGCGCACCCCGACCACCCGGCGCTGTCCGAGTTCGTGGCGGCGACGCTGCGGCGGGCCGCCGAACAGCACGACATCCCTAAGGGCGTCGTCGGGCTCGTGCACGGCTTCGAGGCGGGAGTCGAGCTGGTCAAGCATCCGCTGGTGTCGGCAGCAGGCTTCACCGGTTCCGTACGCGGCGGTCGTGCCCTCTTCGACGCTGCTGCCGCCCGGCCCGTGCCGATCCCGTTCCACGGCGAGCTGGGGTCGCTGAACCCCGTCGTCATCACCGAGGCCGCCGCCGCCGAGCGGGCCGAGGCGATCGGTACGGGGCTCGCGGGCTCCATGACGCTGGGCGTCGGCCAGTTCTGTGTGAAGCCGGGGCTCGTTCTCGCGCCGACGGGTGCGGCGGGGGACCGGCTGGTCAAGTCCCTCACCGACGCGGTCAGCGACACCGACGCGGGCGTGCTGCTGGACCACCGGATGCGCGACAACTTCGTCGCCGGGGTGGCCGAGCGGGCCGAACTTCCGGACGTGGACGCTCCGGTGACGCCGGGTGCGGGGAGCGAGCACACGGTGAGCCCTGGGTTCCTGACCGTGCCGGCGGGCAGGCTTGCCGCCGAGGGGGAGCATGATCTGCTCCTGGAGGAGTGCTTCGGGCCGATCACCGTTGTCGCTCGGTACGAGGACGACTCCGAGGCAGGCGCCGTCCTCTCCCGGCTGCCCGGCAACCTCACCGCGACCGTGCATCTCTCTGCCGAGGAGGCTGCGGGGGAGGGGCGCGGCGCGGAGCTCCTTGCCGAGCTGACGCCGCTTGCGGGGCGTGTGCTCGTCAATGGCTGGCCCACCGGTGTCGCTGTGGCTCCGGCCCAGCATCACGGGGGTCCGTACCCCGCGACGACGTCGACGTCCACGTCCGTGGGGGGTACGGCTATTGAGCGGTGGCTGCGGCCGGTTGCGTATCAGGGCGCGCCTGAGGCGCTGCTGCCCGCCGAGTTGCGGGATGACAACCCGTTGGGGCTGCCGCGGCGGTTCAACGGCCGGCTCGAGCGCTGAGAGCCCCACGGGAAGCGCCGTAGGGGTGCGGTTGGCTGCGGGCCGCGGGTAGTTCGTGGCTGGTCGCGCCCGCGGCGGAGCCGCAAATGTCACAGCCCCGCGCCCCTGAAGGGGCGCTGTTGTGGCCGCATGTTCTGACAGTGCCGCGCCCCTGACGGGACGCGGCACTGTGCCGCATGTCTCACAGCGCCCGCTCCCTGAGGGGGCGCTGTCGTGGAGCTGGGAGACTCTGCTCATGGATCTCGAAATACCCGAACTGCCTTTCCCCCTCCGCTCCTACGGCCCTGACGGGCACTGGTCGTACGAGGACGGGGTGCTCACCGGATGGGCGGGGGCCCGGCAGGATCGGTTTGTGCCGCCCACTGATGAGGCCCTGGATCCCGCTGCTGACGCGCCTCGGCTGTTGGGGGCGCCGGAGGGGGACTTCCAGCTGATCGCCCGCGTCACCGTCGGCTTTGCGGGAGCCTTTGACGCGGGTGTGCTGTACGTGCACGTGGCCGAGCGGGAGTGGGCCAAGCTCTGTCTGGAGAACTCGCCGGATGTGCCGACCGTGTGCACGGTGGTCACCCGTGGCCACTCCGACGACGCCAATTCCTGGCAGGTGGAGGGAAGTTCGGTCTGGCTGCGGATCAGCCGCACGGGCCGTGCCTTCGCCTTCCACGCCTCCAAGGACGGCAAGCGCTGGACCTTCGTGCGCCTGTTCACCCTGGCCGACGAGAAGGCCTCCGGAGCGGCCCTCGTCGGCTTTATGACGCAGTCGCCGATGGGGGAGGGGTGCGTGGTCACGTACGACGGAATCGAGTTCCTCCCGGACTGGCCGGCGGATCTGCGGGACGGTAGCTGATTCCTGACGGCGGGATTTCGCCTCTCCCGCATCGCCGGGCCCCCGTGCCATGCTGCCCGGCATGGCCACCGACACACACCAGACGCAGACCCTGCCCGACGGCCGTCCCGCCCCGCTCCTGACCGGGCCGGAGCGGCCCATGCTGGAGAGCTGGCTCGCCTTCCACCGGGCCACGCTGGAGCTCAAGTGTCGTGGGCTGGACGACAGTCAGGTACGGCTGGCCTCCGCCGAACCGTCCGAGCTGACCCTGCTCGGGCTGATCCAGCATCTCGCCGAGGTCGAACGGAACTGGTTCCAGCGAGTGTTCGCCGGGCTCGACGTGCCGGCCGTGTACGAGGACAAGGTCGGGAACGTGTCCGGCGGCTACGGCCTCGTACCGGAGCGTGGGCTTGACGAGGCGCTGGCGAACTGGCGGCGGGAGATCGCCCGGGGGCAGGAGCTGTGCGCGGGGCGGTCGCTGGACGACACCGGACGGATCGCTGACGGCTTCATGGCCGGGGTAGAGGTCAGCCTGCGCTGGGTCCTCATCCACATGATCGAGGAGTACGCACGGCACAACGGCCACGCGGACATTGTCCGGGAGCGTATCGACGGTGTCACCGGTGCGTAATCGAAGAATTCATTCCGCCTTTATTCTGCCGTCCACTCGATACTTGTTCGAGCGCAGCTTCCCGTATTCTTCTGCCCGCTTTCCCCGGTCCTAAACACTAAGATTTCGCGAACACCAACCTCGTAATTCGGTCAGGTCTCGTGGTCGTTACGTATATGTGACGCAATACACAGGGCGTCCGCTTCCTCCCGTATTTTCCGGGCAAATAGGGTGTTCTCGCCGCCTCGACATGCAGCGCCCGCGCACGCGCGATAACATAAGTACCGCGTGCACGTAACCCCATCCGGCGATGCAATTTCAACTTTCTCTCGGTAAATTCAATCCGCATGACCGCCGCACAAGCAGACCTGCAAGCGGAATTCTTGGAAATGCCAGAGGGCCTGCGGATCGACCGTCCGGAGGTGGCCGACGGGGCCGCCCTCTGGCGCATCGCCAAGGACTCCAGAACCCTCGACCTCAACTCCTCGTACAGCTACCTGCTGTGGTGCCGTGACTTCGCCGGTACCTCGGTGGTGGCGCGCGACAAGGAGGGGATGCCGGTCGGCTTCATCACCGGGTACGTCCGGCCCGAACAGCCGGGCACCCTGCTCGTCTGGCAGGTGGCCGTCGACACCGCGTACCGCGGGCGCGGGCTCGCCGCCGCCTTGCTGGACGGACTCACGGCACGAGTAGCCCACGACCGCGGCCTCGAAACCGTCGAGACCACGATCACCCCGGGCAACACGGCCTCCGAGCGTCTGTTCACCTCCTACGGCGCACGCCACGGAGCGGACGTCGAGCGTGAAGTGCTGTTCGACACGGCGCACTTCCCGGCGGACGGCCCGCACGACCCCGAGGTGCTGTACCGCATAGGACCGCTGAGCTTCCCACCGGCCGACCAGGCGCACAGATCCGGCCAGACCGACTGAGCGACCGACCAGCCGGCCGAGCGAACCGACCGGCCATGGTCGATCCGACCAGTAGATCCAGTAGATCCAGTAGATCCAGTAGATCCAGTAGATCCAGTAGATCCAGCAGACCAGCAGATACGGCAGATCAAGACGACCGGACCCGACCACCCGGTCGTATCCCCCAAGACTTCATCTCCCAGGAGGAGATTCGCTGTGAGCATCACCCAGCCCGACCTGAGCATCTTCCAGACCCTGGAGTCGGAGGTGCGCAGCTACTGCCGCGGCTGGCCCACCGTGTTCGACCGCGCGCAGGGCAGCCGCATGTACGACGAGGACGGCCACGAGTACCTCGACTTCTTCGCCGGTGCCGGGTCGCTCAACTACGGCCACAACAACGCCGTACTCAAACGCGCCCTCATCGACTACCTGGAGCGCGACGGCGTCACCCACGGCCTCGACATGTCGACGACCGCCAAACGCGCCTTCCTCGAGTCGTTCCAGAACATCGTGCTGCGCCCGCGCGACCTGCCGTACAAGGTCATGTTCCCGGGCCCGACCGGCACCAACGCCGTGGAGTCGGCGCTGAAGCTGGCGCGAAAAGTGAAGGGCCGGGAAGCGATCGTGTCGTTCACGAACGCCTTCCACGGGATGTCGCTCGGCTCCCTCGCCGTGACCGGCAACGCCTTCAAGCGGGCCGGAGCGGGCATCCCGCTGGTGCACGGCACGCCGATGCCGTTCGACAACTACTTCGACGGCCAGATCCCGGACTTCCTGTGGTTCGAGCGGCTCCTCGAGGACCAGGGCTCCGGCCTCAACCAGCCCGCCGCGGTGATCGTCGAGACCGTGCAGGGCGAGGGCGGCATCAACGTCGCGCGCCCCGAGTGGCTGCGTGCCCTCGCGGACCTGTGCGAGCGTCAGGACATGCTGCTCATCGTCGACGACATCCAGATGGGCTGCGGCCGCACCGGCGCGTTCTTCTCCTTCGAGGAGGCGGGCATCACGCCGGACATCGTGACCGTCTCGAAGTCCATCAGCGGCTACGGACTGCCCATGGCGCTGACCCTGTTCAAGCCCGAGCTGGACATCTGGGAGCCGGGCGAGCACAACGGCACGTTCCGCGGCAACAACCCGGCGTTCGTCACGGCCGCGGCGGCCCTTGAGACGTACTGGTCCGACGGGCCGGCCATGGAGAAGCAGACCAGGGCCCGCGGCGAGCAGATCGACGAGGTGCTGAAGGCGATCCGCGAGGAACACCCCGAGGCCAGCAAGGAATACCGCGGCCGCGGCCTGGTCTGGGGCATCGAGTTCCACGACAAGGAGCGCGCGGGCCGCATCGCCCAGCGGGCCTTCGAACTCGGCCTGCTCATCGAGACGTCGGGCCCGGAGAGCGAGGTCGTCAAGCTCCTCCCGGCGCTCACCATCACGCCCGACGAACTGGACGAGGGCCTGCGCACCCTCGCCCGCGCCGTACGCGAGACGGCGTAACCGCAACCGCGCGCAGCCTGAAGGAGGCACTGCACCACCGTGATTGTCCGTTCGTTCAAGGACCTCGAAGGCACCGACCGGCACGTCAAGTCCGCGTCGGGCACCTGGGAGAGCAAACGCATCGTCCTCGCCAAGGAGAAGGTCGGCTTCTCCCTGCACGAGACGATCCTGTACGCCGGTACGGAGACGTCGATGTGGTACGCCAACCACATCGAGGCCGTCGTCTGCGTGGAGGGCGAGGCCGAGCTCACCAACGACGAGACCGGGGAGAAGTTCACCATCACCCCCGGCACCATGTACCTCCTCGACGGCCACGAGAAGCACACGATGAAGATCAAGGAGGACTTCCGCTGCCTCTGCGTCTTCAATCCGCCGGTGACCGGACGGGAGGACCATGACGAGAACGGTGTCTACCCCCTGCTGACCGAGGAGGTCTGAGAACCATGACCACGCTCACCGACCTGTACCCGACCCGCGGCACCACCGAGGTGGCCGTACCGCGCCAGGACCCCGTGGTGTGGAGCGAGCCGGGCACATCCGGACCGATCGCGACGGCCGAGCTCCAGTCGTACGAGCGCGATGGCTTCCTCGCCATCGAGCAGCTCATCGGCGACGAGGAAGTGGCCGTCTACCGGGGCGAGTTGGAACGCCTGGTGAGCGACCCGGCGATCCGCGCCGACGAGCGCTCGATCGTCGAGCCCAAGACGCAGGAGATCCGCTCGGTCTTCGAAGTCCACAAGATCAGCGAGATCTTCGCGCGTCTCGTACGCGACGAGCGCGTCGTGGGCCGCGCCCGGCAGATACTCGGCTCGGACGTGTACGTCCACCAGTCGCGGATCAACGTCAAGCCCGGCTTCGGAGCGAGCGGCTTCTACTGGCACTCCGACTTCGAGACCTGGCACGCCGAGGATGGCCTGCCCAACATGCGCACCGTGTCCGTCTCGATCGCACTGACCGAGAACTACGACACCAACGGCGGCCTCATGATCATGCCGGGGTCCCACAAGACGTTCCTCGGCTGTGCGGGGGCGACGCCGAAGGACAACTACAAGAAGTCGCTGCAGATGCAGGACGCGGGCACGCCCTCCGACGAGGCGCTCACCAAGTTCGCCGAGGCGCACGGCATCAAGCTCTTCACGGGGCGGGCCGGCTCGGCGACCTGGTTCGACTGCAACTGCATGCACGGCTCCGGGGACAACATCACCCCGTTCCCGCGGTCGAACGTCTTCATCGTGTTCAACAGCGTGGAGAACGCGGCGGTGGATCCGTTCGCGGCACCGGTGCCGCGGCCGGACTTCATCGGGGCTCGGGACTTCACGCCGGTTAAGTGAGGCACGGGCAAGTGACGTACACGCAAGTGGCGTACGGCTGAAGTGATGTACGGATGATGGGCGGCACCCTGGTCGGGTGCCGCCCTCCTCCGTTTACAGCCAGGACAGCGCCGCCGCCCGCTCCAGTACGTTCCGTACGGCGTCCTCGTCGCCCGTCGCGCCCCTCGGGACCTCTTCGGGTGCGTACCGTCCGCCGACGAGCAGGCAGAAGTCGACGGGTTCCAGGGCGAGTTCGGCCCGCACCGGCTCGTCCTCGGAGCCGAGTACCCACTGGGCGTCCTTGCCTCCGGCCACCGCGAACAGCACCGGCGGCGCCGTGGACCCCAGCGCCAGGTCGAGGATGCGGACGGCGAGGCGGACCAGTTGCCAGAGGTGCTCCTCGGGCGGCGGCGGTACGGCGAGGCCGAGCGCGCGGCCGATGTCGTCCGTGTGGATCCACGCCTCGAAGCCCCGTACGAGGAAGTGGTCGGCGACGGGCAGCCGGATCCCCATCAACGTCGTGGCGTGCGCGGCACGTTCGGGGTCCCGGGCTTCGGGCGTGGCGAGCAGCGCGGCTGCCTGCGCGGCCCACGCGGTCACTGTCTCCTCGGGGCGGCGCTGCCGCTCGTACGCGATCACCTCGGCGGTACGCGCGTTCCAGGCCTCCTCCCATCCCGCTCCCTCCGGGACGGTCGACGCGGGCACGCGCAGGTCGAGGCCCAGGCGCAGGGCCAGCGGCTCGTCGGCGGCGAGGAGATGCGCGACCGTCGCGTGGGCGTCCCAGTCGTGCACGACCGGTGTGCCCCAGCGGCCGTCCAACTCCCGTACCAGCGCCTGGAGTCCGGCGACGGCGGCGGCGTACGGGGCCGCGTGCGCGGCGACCCTCGGCACGGCGGGCCGGGAGCGCAGCGCGAGGGCGAGTACGCCCCCCGACTCTCCCGAACCGTTGCTCATGGCCGTTCCCCGTGGCCCGTCCAGCAGCCGTACGGTCTCCCGCAGCCGCTCCGCCTCCGCCGCGCAGCTCTCGCATTCGGCGAGATGCGGCGGCACCGCCTGCTCCTCCTCCGGCCGCAACGCGCCGAAGGCCCAGGCCCCCAGCAGCTCACGTACAACGTCGTGATCAGTGGTCACCGCGCACCTCCCTTCGCAGCTTTCCGCCTGCTTCCCGGGCGCATGCATCCATCATGCGCCCCTTTCCAAGGCCGGATCCGGTGGGTCGGCCATGGACTCGGCCAGCTTGCGTAACGCGGAGCGCAGCCGGGTCTTGGCGGTGCCTTCCGGAATGCCGAGTTCGACGGCGGCCTGGCGGTAGGTGCGGCCCGCGAAATACGCGAGGTGCACCACCTCCCGCTGGGACTGCGGGAGTTCGGCGAGCGCGGAGTGCAGCAGGAGCGAGCGCTCGCGGTCGACGACCGTCTCGTCCGGGCCCGGCCCCGTGTCGGGGATCGCCTGCAGCGCCGAGTCGTCGGCACCGGCGGCCTTGCGGTGCCGGGCCTCGCTGCGCACCCAGTCCACGGCCCGCCGGTGCGCCAGCACGGACAGCCAGGTACGCAGCGAGCCACGGCGCGCGTCGAACCCGTACGGCCTGCTCCACAGCTGGGCGAAGACCTCCTGCGCCACATCCTCGGCGGCGGCCGGGCTGCGCGTCACCCGGACGGCGACCGCCCGGACGAGCCCGCTGTACGCGGCGTACGCCTCGGTCAGCGCGGACTCGTCGCCGTACACCAGCCGCCGCTGCAACTCCGCGTCGGCGGCCGGTTCGACGGACGTCCCCGTGGTCTCCAACGGCACCCACCCCCTGGTGCCCTTCCTAGCGTTCCCGCCGGGCCCGCGCCAGTGGTTCAGGCGGACAGGACGTCCAGCAGGCGGTCGACGTCGGCGGGCGTGTTGTAGAGGTGGAAGGAGGCACGCAGGTTGCCCGCGCGGTCGGAGACCTCGATCCCCGCCTTGCTCAACTCGGGCTGGCGGTGGCCGAGGCCGGGCACGGACACGATCGCCGAGCCGGGCGCGGGCAGGGCTTCGTGGCCGAGGCCGGTGAGCCCCGCCCGGAAGCGGTCGGCGAGGGCGAGGTCATGGGCGTGGATGGCGTCCACGCCGAGTTCCTCGACGAGTTCGAGGGAGCGGCGCAGCCCGGCGTAGCTGAAGAGAGCGGGGGGCAGATCGAACCGCCGGGCGGAGTGGGCGAGTTCGGTCACGGGGCCGTAGCAGCTGTCCCAGGGGTTCTCTCCGGCGACCCAGGCGGCCAGGATGGGCGTGAGCCCGCCGAAGTCCTCCGGCACGACGAGGAAGCCCGCGCCGTGCGGGCCGAGCAGCCACTTGTAGCAGACGGAGGCGGTGTAGTCGTACGCCTCGGCGTCCATCGGCAGCCAGCCGGCCGCCTGGGAGAAGTCGATGTACGTCCGGGCGCCGTGCTCCTGGGCCGCCTCGCGCAGCGCGGGCAGGTCGGCGATCCGGCCGTCGGCGGACTGCGCGGCGCTGACCGCGACGAGTGCGGTGCCGGGCCGGACGGACTCGGCGATCCGCTCCAGGGGCACGGCCCGCACCTTGAGGTCGGTGCGGACGTGGAAGGGGTTCACGACGGAGGCGAAGTCGTCCTCGGCGGTGAGGACTTCGGCGCCGGCGGGCAGCGAGGCGGCGACAAGACCGGTGTAGGCGGTGACCGAGGACCCGGCCGCAACCCGCCCGACCGGCACTCCGGCCAGCCGGGCGAAGGAGGCCCGGGCAGCCTCCACGTCGGCCCACAGCGGGCCCAGCGGACTGCCGTCGGCCCGGAGCGCCGCGGCCTCCTGAAGGGCGGCGACGGTACGGGTGGGCAGCAGCCCGCTGCTCGCGGTGTTCAGAAAGGTGTTCTTCGGGGCGAACTCGGCACGGACGAGGCTCTCGAAGGTCTCCATGGGACCACTGTGAGCCCTCGCCGTCCCCTGGTCCATTGCGATTCTTTACGTGATTCCGCTAAGGAACGCTTATACGTCGCCCTTGACCTGCGCGGTTTCTGTGGGCGGTCTCTCAGTGCTGCGGCACCGCGCATCCGTCGGGACCGCACGCGTCCGCATCGCCGTCCTGGATCAGCTTCAGCGGCGAGCGGTTGCCCCACGCCTGCTCCAGAGCCTGCCCGAAGGCCTCGACGGGCTGGGCGCCCGAGACGCCGTACTTGCGGTCGAGGACGAAGAAGGGAACGCCGTTCGCGCCGAGCTCGGCGGCCGCACGCTCATCGGCCCGGACCTCATCGGCGTACGCGTCCGTGTCGGCGAGCACCTTGCGGGCGGCCTCCGCGTCGAGACCGGCCTCTACGGCCAGCTCGATCAGGTAGGCGTCGGCGTCCACGTAGAGGGACCGCTCCTCGACGAAGTTCGCCCGGTACAGGATCTGGAGCAGCTCGCCCTGCCGGCCCTGCTCCTTGGCGAAGTGCAGCAGCCGGTGCATGTCGAAGGTGCTGCCGTGATCGCGGCCCTCGGTGCGGTACTCCAGCCCCTCGGCGGCGGCCAACGAGCCCAGGTTCTCCTCGCCCGCCCGGGCCTTCGCCTCGCTCATCCCGTACTTCTTGGTGAGCATCTTCAGAACGGACTCGTTGTCACCCTTGGCCCGCTTCGGGTCGAGCTCGAAGGAACGATGCACCACCTCGATCTCGTCCCGGTGCGGGAAGGCGTCAAGCGCCTTCTCGAAGCGGGCCTTGCCCACATAGCACCAGGGGCAGGCGATATCGCTCCAGATCTCGACGCGCATGTCTTCGTCTCTCCAGGTCGCACGGCTACGCGAAGGCTCCCTCCGCTCGGTCTGTGAACGTTCAACCGGCTGGGTTCATTCCTTCATTCCCCGTGCACGTCGTAGGTCTGCGAGAGGTGGTGGTCGTCGCCGGGCCGCTGCTCGGGATCGGGGACCCAGCCCTGGCGGGCGTAGAAGGCCTGAGCGCGCTGGTTGTCGACGTGCACCTCGAGAGTCGCGGTCCGCTTGCCGTCGGCCCGCCACTGCTCGACGCAGTCGGCGTGCAACTGGGCACCGATACCGGAGCGCCAGTGGCCGGGGTCGACATGGAACTGGAACAGCTTGACCGAGTCGGCCGGGGCGCCTTCGGCGGTACGGAAGGAAGCGATGCCCACCAGGCGGGTGGCGCGTAACGCGCACAGCACGTGGGTGTCAGGGCGTTCGATGGCGTCGTGCCAGACGGCGGGCCAGTCGGTGCCGTCGTCGGGCAGGCCGTCGGGGTAGTAGGTGGCCCGGGCGCGCCTGTGCAGTTCGGCCACGTTCGCGGCTTCGGCGGGGAGGGCGGTCCTGATCACCAGGGCCTCGACGGTTCGGTGCGTTCTGATCATGCCGCTGAGGACGCGTCCGCATCCACGGCAGTTCCGGGCTGGGGGCGGAGCCCAGGAACGGGATGCGCACCACAGTCGTAGGTCTTTGGCCCTCATTCCCGGACTCATTGAGATCGTCCGGACGCCCGACGCCGCCTTCCGGGGGCGCGGGCGACCATGCCTGTGGAGGCCTGCTGAAAGGAGCACATCGTGTCGTACCTGGAACACCTCCAGTACCCAGAGCCTCGCTATCACCGAGACAAGGGGGAAGTGAACGCCGTCTTCCGCTCTGCCAACACCCCGCCGGACATCTCCTCGCCGGGCGGCTCGACCCACTACCTCGCCACCAACGAATCGACCAGCGGTGAATTCGGCCTGTACAAGGTGGAGTTGGGGGCACGGGCCGCCGGAGCCAAGACCCACTTCCACAAAGCCATGTCCGAGTCCTTCTACATCCTCTCGGGCGAACTGGAGCTCTACAACGGCGAGAAGTGGGTAACGGGCCGCGAGGGCGACTTCCTGTACGTACCGGTCGGTGGCCTGCACGCCTTCAAGAACGTGACCGACGAGCCCATGTCCATGCTCCTGCTCTTCTCTCCGGGTGCCCCGCGCGAGGAGTACTTCGAGCGGGTCGCGGAGATGTCGCAGCGAGGCGGCGAGGAACTCAAGCATTTCCGTATCCGGCACGACAGCTACTTCGTGGAGGACTTCGAGGGTGAGGGGGAGTAGTCCCTTGGGCGCTTTACAGGTGCCCAAGTCAGCGATGCAGTACGTGAGTTCGCGCGTATTCGGATGGGCAAGTCGATCAGATGACCGAGCGGCGGGCCATCGACTTCTGGTTCGACCCCGTCTGCCCATACACGTGGATCACCTCGAGGTGGATGGTCGAGGTCACCAAGGTGCGGCCCCTGGCCATCCGCTGGCGGGTGATGAGCTGTCCGTGCTCAACGAGCACCGGGATGACAACCGTTCCTAGGGACTGAGTGGGAGTGGGTCCTGCTGCCAGGACCCATGCTCAGCCGAACGCCCCGAACGATGTTGGGCGTTCTGGTTGCCCGCGTTCGCTCCGCACCCGGCGCCGACGGATCGTGTCCGTGGTCCGGGAATGCGGGGGCGGGGTCCCTCACGCCCAGGAACGCCGGATGGGGCCTGGGCGGTCCGATGCCCCACCGCATCACTCTGGTGCTGTGGGGGCGGTGCCGTCCGTCGCCGGATCCGGTGTCCCTGGGCGCGCCTGCCAATCGCCACGGCGGCCGCGTCGTGGCGTGTGGTGGTGCGGTTCTTACTGGTGAGGGGCTTTTGCCAGTGCTGGGCGCCCCACTTCGAGGTGTACGCGGGGTCGACCGCGATGACCGCGATGCCGATGGCGTCGGCCATCGAGGACAGCCGGGCCCGCAGCCTGCCGGTGGGCATGCCGGAGATCAGCTGCCGGAACCGCTTGCGGCGTCCGTGCTTCTCACGGGTCTTCTCCGCGGTGAAGTCCAGGTCTTCGACGGCGATCGCGGCCACTCCGCAGGCCTTCGCCCAGTGAAGCAGCCGTGTCAGGGCGTGCCGGACCTGCGCGTCGCGGTGATCCGCGGTGCCGGACAGGTCGTAGAAGAAGTGCCGGGGATGGCCGATGGGGTTGCCGTGCACGTCGAGGCGCCAGGCGGCCAGGTGGTCGGCGTTGGTGTCCACCGCGATCACCCCGTCGGCGAGGGCGGACTCCAGTGGGATGATCCGGGTTGGCGGAGTCTGCCAGGAGGCGGTCACATACCAGCGGTTGCGGGCCGGGTCGTAGGAGATGCGGTAGGCGACGGCCCGGTTGGCCTCGACGCGGTCGGCCCACTCGGTGCGCCGGTGGATGAAGCGGACCGTGCCGGTGAGGAGGTACCGGCCGTGCGGGGCGTTCGCCAAGTCCTTCAGTGGAGTGGGTAGTTTGATGCTCAACCGGCCCTCGGGGGTGACACGGAGGGTCTCGTTGCCGTACCGCTTGCCGGATTCGCCGTCGGCCTGGAGGAACCACCGCTCGCACTCCCAGCGCTCGCGCCACCCGGCCTCGGTCAGCTGGGCTGCTTCCAGATGGTGCCGGGTACGGGCCAGCCGCTTGCCGCCGCGCACCACGTGCACGCTCCCAGCCTGGCGATCGGAACGCTCCCCCTCCAGCCGGTCCTCAAGGACGTGCAGGCGGCGGGACTTGGCGAACCACTCCTGCCTGCTGCGGTAGCCACCCGGCGTGTTCTTCGATCCCTTCTGCCCGACCGGTTGTGCCAGCCGGTGAGCGATCGTGGCGACACCGGCCTCCAGGCTCTGGATGTGGGCGAGCTGGCAGCGGCGGGACAGCGCCCACTGGTCGTGCGACGCCTTGGTGATCGCCCCGGCCCAGCGCGAAGACGTCACCGGCGTCAGCGCGCGTTTCCTGGCCGCCCAGGTCTCGGTGGAGTGCTCCAGGCCGTCCGCGCACCGGGCCTTGAGGTCCTTCGAGGCCAGCGCGCCCAGATACGCGCCCACCAGGCGCAGCACCTTCTCGTCCTCGGGCGTCAGCTGCTTGATCCGGGTACGGATCGCGACACCGGCCGGACCGGACGCCACGAACGGCTCCACCACCTCCCGCAGCCCGCCCATCCGTCACCCCCGCCCGGCTCGGCCTCGAAAACCCCAACCCTGTCACCGCATCCAACGAGACCGGCCCGTAAAGGTCACGCATTCGACACCAGCACCTCCGTTCCCCTCCCGAAAGACCAGCACGATGACCGACATCGGCACAGTTCGACGATCTCGGCTTTGAACTCAGGCGTGAACGAGCGGCGAGGGCGTGGCTTCTTCTTCCCCATGCTCTCCATGATGGACATCCTTCCGGGGCAGGGCCCCTGATCTCGGATGTCCGTCAAAGCGGATCAAGCCCAGACCTGTCCTGCAGCGAGATGGCTGCAATAGCCAAGTACCAGACGCCTGCGGCAAGGCACGTCAGTGCGGGCATGGTACGGATCATTCCTTTCGCCGGGCAGGGCCCCGAGGCTTGCGCGCCCGGGGCCCTGTAGTCACTGGTACCTAGTCCCCAGCAGGGATCGAGGGTTCGATTTCTTGGACCTCGGTCGTCACGCCGTTCTCGTCGGTCTCCACCCAGGTCTTGCCGTTTTCGCTGAGGCTGTTGGGTGCAGTCTCCGGTAGAGCCTGCGGCTCGACGGGTTTGTCCTCCTCCGTCTTGACCATGACTTGCTTACCCGACGCGTCCTTGAGCGGTTCGCCGTCAGGCCCCATGACTGGCATGCTCTCCGGCATTTTGCTCATGTCTACCGTGCCATCTTCTCGGACCCACGACGGCTGCGGCGGCGTGTCGTCAGCAGCTGTTGCTGACATGCTCATGACAAACCCTCGTGCATGGTGCGGCTGACGTGCGTGTCCAAGTTGCCCCAGACACGGAGGTGTCGCACGAATGGGCTCGCAGGCGCGGCAGACGCCATGCTTGTGCTCAAGCGGGCTCGCGGTAAGGCGGACGGGGTCCTGCATGTCACCGGCCGTGATGTGGACGAAGCCGAGTACGCGCTTCAGTTCCATGCCGCCGCCGGAGCCTGGCAGTTGCTGTGTCGAGATCCTGCGGCACGTGCGGAGCAACCCCGGCGCGAAGCCGAAGGACATCGCCACGGCCACCGGCCTGGACCCGAGCCTCGTACGTCAGACGTGCTCGCGTATGGTCACGGATGCCCAACTCGTACGCGCCGATGGCGGTTACCGCACCCCGGAGTACGGGGGTGCGGCATGACTGTCACACCTGTCGCACTGTCACATGTCACAGCCCAGAAGGAGGAAAACGCCGTGAGTCCAGGAGACCGACTTGGGTGAGTCGGACTTCGATCCCACGCTGGCGCTTCTGACCGTCGAAGAAGCGGCCCGTCGACTCCGCATCGGCCGCACGACGTGCTTCAACCTGATCCGCTCCGGCGAGCTGGAATCCGTGCCCGTGGGCGCCTGCGGCGCGTCCCTCCGGATGCCGTGACCGAGTACGTCACCCGGCTCCGTCAGTCCCACCGTTCGACCACCGCCCCGGCCGTTTGAGAAGTCCACGCATGGCAGACGAAGAGAAGAAGCGCACTCGACAGCCGAACGGCCGATCATCCATCTACCAGGGCAAAGACGGAAAGTGGCACGGCCGCGTGACCGTCGGAGTACGCGACGATGGCAAGCCGGACCGCCGCCATGTCGAGCGCAAAACCCGCGCCGAAGTCACCGAAGCCGTGCGGGAGCTGGAGAAGCAGCGGGACGCCAAGACCGTACGTAAGCCGGGCAAAGCCTGGACGGTCAAGGCGTGGCTGACGCACTGGATCGAGAACATTGCGCCGCTCGGAGTCAACGAGAACACGATGGTCGGGTACGGCGTGGCGGTGCGGAAGCACCTGATTCCCAGCTTGGGCGCCCACCGGCTCGACAAGCTCAAGCCGGAGCACATCGAGGTGTTCTACGCGAAGATGCAGGCCAACGGCAGCAAGCCCGCGACCGCTCATCAGGTCCACCGCACCTTCCGTACGGCGCTCAACGAGGCGGTACGGCGCGGCCACCTCGGTCAGAACCCCGTCCGAAGGTGCGCGAAGAGGAGATTGAGCCGTACACGGTCGAAGAGGTCCGCAGGCTGCTGCGTGCGGCCGACAAACGCCGGAACTCTGCACGGTGGGCCGTGGCACTCGCGCTCGGACTCCGACAGGGCGAAGCGCTCGGTCTCAAGTGGACCGATGTGGACCTGAATGGGGGAGTCCTGATGGTCCGTCGGAGTCGCAGGCGCCCGCACTACGCACACGGGTGCGGGGACACCTGCGGTCGCAAGGCCGGGTACTGCCCGCAGCGCGAGCGTACGAACCCCGAGACTGCCGATACGAAGTCGCGCGCTGGACGGCGGGCCGTAGGACTCCCTCCACAGCTTGTGGATCTACTCCGCACGCACAAGGTCCGGCAGGAAGCCGAGCGAGCAGCGGCGGGCGACAAGTGGACGGATGAGGGCTGGCTCTTCGCGACCGAGACCGGCCGTGGCACGTCGCCCCGCACCGACTACGACGACTGGAAGGAGCTTCTGAGCGACGCGAAGGTACGAGACGGCCGGCTGCACGACGCCCGGCACACCGCGGCCACGGTCCTGCTGATCCTCGGAGTCTCCGAGCGCGCCGTCATGGGCCTCATGGGCTGGTCCTCCACAGCCATGGCCGCGAGGTACCAGCACATGGTCGACACCGTCCGCAGCAGCATCGCCCAGCAGGTTGACGGGCTTATCTGGAAGCCGGGCGGAGACGGGCCGGATGACGATGACGACGGGCTCTCCGGGGCCCTCGTACCGGCCCATTGAAACGCCCGGCGGGGGCAGGCTGAAAGCCTGCCCCCGCTTTGCTATGTCACGACCTGCTGGTGGTCGATGAGCTGCGCAAGCACCCTGAGACAGGGTCTGTCAGTTCACAGCCTTGCCACCCAGGAGACCGACCATGGCTCCGAAACCCAGGTTGGCGAGTGTGGAACAGGTACCCATCGCCGACCTCGCGGCTTCCGTGGGTTTCTCCACGAAGATTCCTATGTAAAGGCTGGCTGCCAATGTGAACACGGTTATGACCGTCACACAGATAAAGACGAGCTTGAAGTGAGGGGTAACAGTAGCGACCACGGTCGCGTCAGCGGGTGCCCCGCTGATCAGCGGCCGGAGGATTGGCAGCGAGGCCAGAACCAGCCTCGGTGGCACTCTCACTCATCTGACTCGCCCCCCGTCACGGCTTGGGCTCCGTCTTTGCGCTCTTCCGTCCGTAGTTCGTCGCTTCTGGGCTTCGGCAGTCGTGGAGGCCTCTGGCGGTGACGCCGTTCAGACTCACGCAGTGCCTCTTCGAGAGACCTGCCCTCTACCCTTACCGTCGGCCTCACCTCCACGCGCCTGCCGTCTACCTTCACGAACACAGACGTTTCTCGTGGACGTCGGAAGATCGCGCGCAAGAGGCCACGCACGGTGGGGCTGCCCAGCATGGCGACGAGGACCACCCATAACAGGATGATCAGAATGATCGGTTCCATGCCCCCACCGTTCCCCTCAGGTATGTCGTTGCGACAGGCGACGCAGCAAGCTCTAGTTTCGGATTGTGCTACCCACGCGTCCCGCACATTCCTTGTTCCCGGGTTTCGCCCGGATGGATCGCAGGACATGCAACTGAGACGGAAACTGAGACGAAAGATCACGAAGGGCCCGGTCCATCGGACCGGGCCCTTCGTCTACCTGCGGTAGCGGAGGGATTTGAACCCTCGGTGACTTGCGCCACACTCGCTTTCGAGGCGAGCTCCTTCGGCCGCTCGGACACGCTACCGAGAGAGATCCTAGCCCACGTTGGGGTGTGCGCTGAAATCCGTTTTGAGGGCCGGTTTCTGGAGCGGGGCGGGTCAGCGGTCGCGGAAGAAGTCGGTGAGCAGGCGGGCGCACTCCTCGTCCAGTACGCCGCCGATGACTTCGGGGCGGTGGTTGAGGCGCCGGTCGCGTACGACGTCCCAGAGGGAACCGGTCGCGCCGGCTTTCGCGTCGCGGGCGCCGTAGACGAGGCGGTCCACGCGGGACTGCACGATCGCGCCCGCGCACATCGTGCAGGGTTCGAGGGTCACGACGAGCGTGCAGTCCGTCAGCCGCCACTGTCCCAGCTCGGCGGCGGCCCGGCGGATGGCGAGGACCTCGGCGTGCGCCGTGGGATCGCCGGTGGCTTCGCGTTCGTTGTGTCCGATTGCGAGCACCGTCGTGCCGTCCGCGGACAGCACGACGGCCCCGACGGGGACGTCCCCGCCCCGGACGGCCAGTCGTGCCTCGTCCAGGGCGAGCCGCATCGCGGCCCGCCAGCGGTCGCGTACGGGGTCGTTTACGGGGTCGCTTATGGGTTCGTGTGCGTCCTGAGCGTTCAGCGGACGGTCTCCAGGACCTCCGCCGCGCCCAGGACCTCGGCGATCTCGTTCAGCGCGTCATTGCTGTCCAGGATGAGCAGTTCCTTCTCGTCCACGCCGAGGTCGGCGAGGATCTCGCGGTCTCCGATGGGTCCGGACGGCACGGCTTCGCCCGATGTGGCCCCGCCGACGTCATCGTCGTCGTCGGAACCGTCCTCGGGTTCACCGTCCTCCGTGCCGTCGAGGTCGAGGGAGTCCAGGTCGGCGATGTCGTCGCCCGGCTCCCTTCCGAGCAGTTCGTCCGTGAGCAGGATCTCGCCGTACGAGCTGCGGGCCGCTGCGGCGGCGTCCGAGACGTAGATACGAGGGTCGTCCTCTCCGTCCACGCGGACGACGCCGAACCACGCGTCCTCCTGCTCGAGGAGCACGAGCACCGTGTCGTCTTCGGTCGAGGCTTCACGGGCCAGGTCGGCCAGGTCGGACAGGGTCTCCACATCGTCGAGCTCTGTGTCGCTCGCTTCCCACCCGTCTTCGGTGCGCGCGAGCAGTGCGGCGAAGTACACCGTGACTCTCCCACTGGTCATAGGCGTGCCGGTTGGGGATCCCCCCGGCGGAGGTTGCGGACGGGGAGTGCTGCGCCGAGCCCCGCCCACTCGGAATCGTGGCAGAAACTGAGCGTTCAGGAGAGGTCTTCGGCTCGCTGTGTCCCGGTCGCGTCGTCACGGCCGTACGCGTGGCCCCTCACCTGGGCGCTCGGCGCCCGCCGTCAGCGGGATCGTACGCCGAGGAGAGCTCCGTGAGGCAACGGCTGTCCGGTGCCGACCCGTACGCCCCACCAGTGGCGCTCCGTTGTGCTGTGTACGGGCCTGTACGTGTCTGGCGCGGCCCACCCGCCTACCAGCGGAACGTGCGCATCCGCATGGCGTGCCGCAACCGCGCGGTCTTCGCCCGCCGCGGCTGCACCCGGTCCCGCAATTCCCGCGCCTCGGCAAGGTCCCGCAAAAACTGAGCCCGCCGCCTACGCCGCTCGGCGTCACTTTCGGCCACGCCGCCCCCGCCACTCACGCCGCCAACGCCTCCGGCGGCGCCCGGGCCAGGCGAGCCTCCGGCGGCCGTTTCTGACGGGCCTTGCGGGCCCGTCGGGGAACTTCCGGCGGCGGTGTCGTACGGGTCGCTCCGTGCGGCGGGCCTCCTTGGGTTCTGCTGCGGAGGGTTTCCGGGGCGGGTCCTGTGCGGGGCGGACTCCTGCGGAGGGCTTGCGGGGCCGGTCCTGTGCGGCGCGGCGGCGGAGGACCCGCCGGCCTTTCGCTGTACGGGCGTGGAGTCGGCGATTTCGCGTGGTGCGGACGCTTCGGAATTTTTCTGCGGAGTCGGCCAACTGGGGGTTCCGTGCGGGGCGGAGCCGCCCGCAGGCTCTCCCGCGGTTCCCTGACCGGAGGTCTCCCGCGGGACGGAGCTGCCCGCCGCCCCCGTGGTTCCCCGACCGGAGGTCCCCCGCGGCGCGGCGCTGTTCGTGGGCCCCCGGCGTCGGTCGGAGGCCACCTGGTTCTGTTCCCCGTTCCGCATAGGTCACCACCCCAGTCCGTCCCTGGCACCTTCCCCCGGTCGGGCCGTTTGATGCCGGTTCGGGTTTGCGGGGGCGTGGCGGTGGGGCCCGGATACCCTGGGCGCATGCGTCTTCACGTCGTCGACCACCCTCTGGTCGCCCATAAGCTCACCACGCTGCGCGACCAGCGCACCGACTCCCCGACCTTCCGGCGGCTGGCCGACGAACTGGTCACCCTGCTCGCCTACGAGGCCACCCGTGACGTGCGTACGGAGCAGGTCGACATCGTGACGCCGGTGGCCGGGACCACCGGCGTCAAGCTGTCCCACCCGCGCCCCCTGGTCGTACCGATCCTGCGGGCCGGCCTCGGCATGCTGGACGGCATGGTGCGTCTGCTGCCGACCGCCGAGGTGGGCTTCCTGGGCATGATCCGCAACGAGGAGACGCTCCAGGCCTCCACGTACGCGAACCGCATGCCAGAGGACCTCTCCGGCCGCCAGGTGTACGTGCTCGACCCCATGCTCGCCACGGGCGGCACCCTCGTCGCGGCCATCACGGAGCTGATCAAGCGCGGCGCCGACGACGTGACCGCCGTGGTGCTCCTGGCCGCCCCCGAGGGCGTCGAGGTCATGGAACGCGAGCTGGCCGGCACGCCGGTGACCGTCGTGACGGCGTCCGTCGACGAGCGGCTCAACGAGCACGGCTACATCGTGCCGGGCCTCGGGGACGCGGGGGACCGGATGTACGGGTCCGCCGAGTAGCCGGCCGAACCGGGCCGAAGGCCCGCTGGCTTCGTTGGCCGCTGGCCCGTGGTCCGTTTGACCCGCGTGGCCCGTGGTCCTTTTGACCGGCGGCTGGGCGGGCTAACACCCCTGCTTAGTCGGTGACGGCGTCGGCTTCGGATCGGCCAGCGTGGTCAGGGCCTTGTCGGCGGCCGCCTTCGGCGTCAGCGCCTTGAAGCCGGTGCCGATGACGAGGTCGACCTCGGCGGGCTTCGTACGGGTGTCGGTCTTCAGCCGGGCGTCGGCCAGTTGAGTGCGGAGTACGGGGAGCGCGGTGTCGGCGGCCGCCGCGGAGCCGAGCAGCATCCCGGTGCCCTTGACCTTCTTGTCGTACTCCTTCGTCGCGTTGCCCACCTCGCCGATCTTGAAGCCGCGCTTCTTGAGTTCGTCCGCGGTGCTCTTGGCGAGGCCGCTGCGGGGCGTGGCGTTGAGGACGTTCACGGTGATCTGGCCGGGTTTGGGGAGGGCTTTGACCGGCGCCTGCGAGGCGGACGGTGACGGCGAGGGCGTGCAGTCCGGTGCCGCGCCCACCGCACCGGCCTTGTCGCCGCTGCCGGTGAACACGTCGATGAGCTGCAGCGTTCCCCAGCCGAGCAGACCGAGTGCGGCGGCGGAGCCGACGACCGCGAACGCGAGCCTGCGGCGCCCGCGGTTGCGGCGCATCCGCGGGTACTTGTCCCCCGTGATCTTGTACTGGCCGCCCATCCCAGGGGGAGTCAGCATGCTCATAAGCGCAGCGTAGTGCGCCTGAGTGGTTATGCCTACTAGACGATCATCGCCCGGCGCTCAGTCCAGCCGAAAGGCCCAACGGGCACGCGGAGGGGGCGCTCAGTCGAGTTCGAGGACCCTGGCGTGCAGCACCTGGCGCTGCTGGAGCGCGGCGCGGACGGCTCTGTGCAGGCCGTCCTCCAGGTACAGGTCGCCCTGCCACTTCACGACGTGCGCGAAGAGGTCGCCGTAGAACGTCGAGTCCTCGGCGAGCAGCGTTTCCAGGTCGAGCTGGCCCTTGGTCGTCACCAGCTGATCGAGGCGGACCGGGCGCGGCGCGACATCCGCCCACTGCCGGGTGCTTTCCCGGCCGTGGTCGGGGTACGGCCGGCCGTTTCCGATGCGCTTGAAGATCACACGGAAAGCCTACCGGTCATGACCTTCCGGGCGCAGCCAAGGCGGCGTAGTGGCCCCTGGAAATCACGCCGCAAAGCAGAATGAAAAGGTAATTCCGCAAGGTCGGCTTGGTGTGTTCCTACTGAGCGGGGCCTGAACAAACCGGAAACACGTCGTGAAACGCACGAGCCGGACGCCACTGTCTGGCGCTCACGCCACCACCGCGAGGAGCATGGTCGCGGCCATGGTCAGGGGCTCGTCCCCCGCCAGTACGGACCGGCGCCGGGCCTCTTCCGGGAGGATGCCCCGGCTGGCCAGCCGCCAGAGGGTGTCCTGGTCCATCGTCACCCGTGCGGCGGCCTCCCCGCCGGACGCGCCCGGCGCGCCGGGAAGCCAGCGGTCGGCGTCCCGGATGGCCCACCAGGTGCCGCCCGCGGGGCCGGTGACGTCGAAACGTACGGTCGTTCCCCGCGGCCGGTCCACGGTACGAAGCGTGTGCGGCAGGGCGCGCAGGAACGTGTCGATCACCGGGCCGAGCAGCTCCGGCTCGTCGGCACCGGGGCGGTCTACAGCGTCGCGGATCTGCTGCTGGTGCACCCAGAACTCCGTGTACTCGCGGGCGATGTCCAGCCAGGCGGGACTCGGCTCGTCCGTGGAGGCCCACGACACATCGACGCCGGCGGGGGCATCGAGCCGGACGCCGGCCCAGACCTCGTCGAGCTGCGGGCCGAGGTGTGCGAGCAACTCGACCATCAGGCGCGGGCTGCACTGGCGCGTGGCCTCGACGAAGAGCCCGTTCACGCGCGCCACGTACGCGGGCAGCGTCTCGTCGTCGGCGAACACGGCACCGGTCCATCCGTCCCGGAGGCCCGAGAGGCGGCGCATGTAGTCGTTGAGGACATGGCCGACCACATCGTGCACGTCCCACCCCGGGCAGACTGTCGGCCGCCCCCAGTCCCCGGCCTCCAGCGAGCCGAGAAGGCCGAGCAGCGCCCGGCGCTCCCGCACGAAGAGGGGACGGGTGTCGATGGCAGGCCCGAAGGAGGTCGTCATGCGGCGACGCTAGGCGCCACGCCACCGGAAGTCCCCTACTTATTGGGGGACTTGCCCGAGGGCTTGCCCGACCCCGAACCCTTCGCCGCCTTAGCCGCCGCCTTCAGCTCCTGCTTGTGTGCCCGTACCTTCGCCAGGGACTCGGGACCCGTGATGTCGGCGACCGAGCGGAAGGACTCGGGGGCGCCGTATGCGCCGGCGGCCTCGCGCCAGCCCTGGGGGCGTACGCCGAGTTGTTTGCCCAGGAGGGCCAGGAAGATCTGGGACTTCTGGGTGCCGAAGCCAGGGAGGGAGTTCAGGCGGGTGAGGAGTTCCGTGCCGCTCGCCGCGTTCTTCCAGAGGGCGGCGGCGTCGCCGTCGTAGTGCTCCACGAGGTACTGGCACAGCTGCTGGATCCGCTTGGCCATCGAGCCGGGGTAGCGGTGCACGGCCGGCTTGGTGGCGAGGAGGGCGGCGAAGGCCTCGGGGTCGTATGCCGCGATCTCGTGTGCGTCGAGATCGTCCGTGCTCATCCGCTGGGCGATGGTGTACGGGCCCGCGAAGGCCCACTCCATCGGAATCTGCTGGTCCAGCAGCATTCCGACCAGCGCGGCCAGCGGACTGCGCCCGAGGAGTTCATCGGCTTCGGGCTGCTGAGCGAGGTGAAGGGTCACGTCCATACTTCGAGCATCGCCCCGTAGGGCTCTTCACGCCCGCCCGGCGCACGGCCCTCCACACTCGCTGAACACCACGCTCACCCCTCCCGCCAGTACCCCAGGGCGTGCACCCGCTGCTTCGGGACCGACAGTTCCTTGCGGACGTACGCGGCGAGTGAGCGCGTCGTCGCCGTGTCCGAGGCGATCCAGACGTACGTCTCGGCCGGGTCCCGGTCCTTGAGGAGGTCGGGGAGGGCGGCGCGCACCTGGGAGACGAGTTCCGCGCCGGAGCCCAGGCGCGGCACCGTGCGCAGCTCGTGGCGGGACGGGTCCAGGCGCAGCGGAAGGCCGTCCAGGGAGTCGTACGGCATCTCGAACCACACCGTGGCGGGGGCCGAACCCGCCGCGTCCATAAGGGAGTTGAGCGCGGGCAGCGACGCCGGGTCGCCGATCGCGAAGACGTGCGAGGGCGCGGGCTCGGGCCATTGGAAGCCCGTGCCCTGGACCGTCGCCTCGATGGTGTCCCCGGGCTTCGCCGCCCGCGCCCAGTCACTGGCGCACCCCTCGTGGAGCGCGAACTCAAGGCTGAAGGTGCCCGCCGCCGGATCCGGGTCGACGAGCGTGTAAGCGCGCTGATGCGGCTTGCCCGCGTTGTCGAACCACAGCCGCACCCACATCGTCGGGTGGACGCCGGTCGCGGCGAGCATTCCGCCGTCGGTGAGGTGGAGCCGCCGGTAGTGCTCGGTGACCTGCTCGGATCCCGTGACCGTGAACACGAAGTCCTTGCCCCGCAGCAGCTTGAGGACCGCGCCCTCCCAGCCGTGACCCTGCCCCATTCCGTCCACCCCTCCATACGACTTCGACCAGTCGTAGTTAGGGTAGCCTAACCTAAAATTGTGGAGGAGCTGTGGACGCCGGAGAGCGCCTGAGCACGGGACCCCCCGGAGTCCCCGCGGCCCCGGGGACCTATCGCGACGCCTGGGGGATCCCCCACCTGCGCGCGGACAGCGCACACGAACTCGCCTTCGCGCAGGGGCGCAACGCCGCCGCCGACCGCGCCTGGCAGCTCGAGGTCGAGCGGCACCGGGCGCAGGGCACCTCGGCCGCGTTCCTCGGCGCCGACGCCCTTGCCTGGGACCGGTTCGCGAGACAGGCCCGGATCGAGGACACCGCGAGACGCTGCTCAGCGGCTCTGGAGAGACGCGACCCCGAAACGGCCGCCTGGGTCCGGGCGTACGTCGACGGGGTCAACGCGGGCCTGGCCGAAGCGGCGTCCCGCACCCCGGAGTTCGCGGCGACCGGCCTGGCGCCCGGCCGCTGGGAACCGTGGACCCCGCTGGGCGTCTGGCTCGCCGTCCATATCCTGTTCGCCGGGTTCCCCGCCAAGCTGTGGCGGGAGGAGGTCGTACGGAGGCTGGGGGCTGAGGCGGTGGGGCTGTTCGCCGCGGACGGGCCCGGTACGTCCGGCAGCAACGGGTGGCTGGTGACGGGCGAGCGCACCGTCGACGGCCGGCCGGTCATCGCGGGCGACCCCCACCGTTACATCGAAGCACCCGGCGTCTATCAGCAAGTCCATCTGTCCTGCCCGGAGTTCGACGTGGTCGGGCTCGCGGTGCCAGGTGTTCCGGGCATCGCCCATTTCGGGCATACGGGCACAGTGGCGTGGGCCATCACCAATGCGATGGCCGACTATCAAGACCTGTACCGGGAGCGGCTGCGCAGGTCCGGGGATTCTGGGGAACGGGTGGAGGCGCTCGGTCCGGACGGGGCGTGGCGGAGCGTGTCCCGGCACACGGAGACGGTCGAGGTGGCGGGCGGTGACCCCGTCGAGGTCGAGGTCGTCGAGACCGAGCGCGGGCCCGTCATCATCGGAGAGGCAATCGGAGAGGGAATCAGAGAGGGAATCGGAGAGGGAACGGATGGCCGGGAGGGCTACGACGGGCCCGTCAGCCTCCGCTACCCGCCGCGCGTCAGCGAGGATCTCGGCTTCAGCGCGCTCCTCCCCCTGCTCCGGGCTCGCCAAGTCGCGGACGTGGACCGGGCGTTCGACGACTGGGCCGAGCCCGTCAACGTGGTCCTCGCCGCCGACACCGAGGGCGGACTGCTGCACCGGGTGGCGGGCCGCGTGCCGGTGCGGGACGAGCAGAACGGGATCCGGATCGTTCCCGCCTGGGAGCCCGGTCACGAGTGGCGCGGCTGGTACGCCCCCATGCCGCGCGGCCCGGTCGACGACGGTATCGCCGTGATGGCGAACCAGCGCGGCCCGGCCACCCCGCTCGGCGTCGAGTTCGCCGCCCCGCACCGGGCGGCCCGCCTGCGCCACCTCCTCGAGGGGAGGAAGGACTGGTCGGTCGAGGACATGGGCGCCCTCCACATGGACACGCATCTCGGTTCCGCCCAGGCCCTGTTGGACCGGCTCGCCGCCCTCGACGACCTCACGCCCGACGCCAACGCCCTCCGCGACCGGCTCCTGCGCTGGGACCACCACATGGAGGCCGACAGCACGGAGGCGGCGACGTACGCGGCCGTGCGCAGCGCCGTCGTACGACGCCTCGCCGCACACCCCGCCCTGGCCTGCCTGACCGGGCTGCCCCCGGCCTGCCCCGAGGTCTTCCGCCCCTGGCTCGCCCTTGTCCCGCGCATCGGCTACGCCCTCGAAAACCTCCTCACCGCACGGGAGTTGTACGGCATCGACCGCGCCGAAGTCGTACGGGCGGCCGTGGAAGAGGTGGTCGCGGGCGCCCCGCAGGGCACCTGGGGTGACACCCATCGCCTGGACGCGTGGCGCGCACTTCCGCTGAACGAGTCGGCCGCGGACAGCGGTGGACCCGCTCTCTCCGGCGACCACGACTGCGTGCTGTGCACCTCCGCCGTCCCCGGGATCACCGACCGTGCGGCCCGTGGTCCCGCCGCCCGCTACGTATGGGACATCGAGTGCCGTGACAGCAGCCGTTGGGTGGTCCCGCTCGGCGCGTCGGGCGTTCCCGGGTCACCGCACGAGGGCGACCAACTTTCCTTGTGGCTCAGGGGAGATCTGGTCCCAGTGATCACCGACGTCGCTCAGCTGACCAAGGAGCACGATGACGAGGGCGACGAGGGCGACGAGGGCGACGAGGGCGACGAGGGCGAGGAGCGTGACGAGGACGATGAGGGCGAACGATGACGGCTGAGGCGTACGGGCATGGCCGTCGGCCGGTGCATGAGCAGGCCGTGGACGGACTGGGCACGGTGCGCGTTCTGCGGGTCGAGCCGAAGGCCGACCTCGATGTGATCCATGGCTGGGTGACCGCGGAACGGGCGCGGTTCTGGGGGATGGGCGGGTTCAGCAAGGAGCAAGTGCTTCAGACGTACGAGCTACTGGACTCCCTCGATACGCATCACGCGTTTCTTGCGGTGCTGGACGGTGTGCCGGCGGCGCTCTTCCAGACGTACGAGCCGACGGCCGACCGGGTCGGTGAGTGCTATGAGGCCGAGGCGCGGGACATCGGAGTGCACCTGCTGATAGCTCCTGCTCGTGGAGATGGTGGTCATCGAGGCGGACCGGCGCCGCTACGACACCAGGC
>NZ_JAAKZX010000269.1 GCF_011045025.1 Streptomyces ureilyticus | reverse complement strand
AGATGTCTATAAGAGACAGGGGTGGGGCCGGTGTATCCCTCGTCGTCCGGGTTGTCGGACGAGGGCGAGCAGCCGGGGAGCAACAGCCCGGCGCTCAGGAGCAGGACGGCGGCTTGGCGCGATGCTTTCATGCACCTCAGACGCTGCGGGTACATGTTCCGTTCGCTCCCTGTCGTCCTCTTTGCGATGCTCCGCGACGGCACCGGCCTGCATGCCGACGGCGCCTCCCGCTGTTGGCGCTCGACCGGATGGGGCCAAGACGGTGGCCCGGCTGGTGCCCCGTCCGCCCACGTCCTTCGGACGACGAGCAGCGGGCCGCAGTTTGCGAAAGTCGTTGTATCTGTGGCGCCGTGTCCCTTCCGGGTCAGCTGCCGACCGGTTCGTAGGCGCTGATGACGTACAGGGCTTCGTCGTCGATCGTGTTCTCGTCCCCGTCGCCGGCGTACTCCGCTTCCGTTGTGTCCGCCTTGTCGCGCCGGGCCTGTTCCAGCCTCTCCAGCAGTTCGCCGATCGTGGGTACTTGACCAGGTACCTGCTGCAGCGCCTGCCGACCGTTGTCGTCAAGGCCGAGGGCCTTTGCCGCTTTGCCGTCCCGGACCGTCGCCCGGAAGGTCCCATGCAGGGCCGGTTCACTAGACGTCAGCGTGTACGCGTACGAGGCGGGCTCCTCCCAGGTGATCTCGCTCTGTCCGATGGCGCTCTTCGGCTCAGTCCCCTCGGCGGATCCAGAGGACGCCGAATTCGTCTGTGGGGCGGAAGGGGTTCCGCCCCACAGACGCGGCAGGCAGTGGGTCAATTGTGCGACGACGCGGTGCGCCGCTTGGCCAGCCACCATGCTCCGCCACCGAGCACCAGCAGGGCCACGACCACCCCGCCGATGATCACGCCGGCCGAGCTTCCCTCGTCCTCTTCGGCGGCCGTGTTCTCGGGTTCGGCGCCCGCGGCCGTGGTGGCCGACTCGGTGGCCGAGGGGGTAGGGGTTGGGCTGGGCATCTCACTTGCGGTGGGGCTCGGGCTGAGGGGGGTGGCGCCCGGTGCCGCCGCCTTCAACGTCAGGACCGGCGCGGGCTGTTCGGGCTCCTCACCACCGGTGGGCAGTTCGATCCAGCGGGAGACTTCGCCGTCGCTGTAGGTCTCGACGGTCTTGAACGCGAGTTCCTTCGCGTCCGGGAGCTGCCGGACCTTGATCTTGTGCTCGGCGTCGACGCCGGTCTTCAGGGCGGGGCCGCCGACGGTGTACCCGTCGTCGGTGGCCTTCAGCTTCCAGCCCTTGGGGGCCTCGTCGAGCGTGACGTCATCGGGGGCGATGCCCTCGGGTAGTACGACGCGCAGCTCGGTGAAGCCGGCGGAAGCGGACTCGGCCTCGGAGACGAAGCCGAGGGTGGCGTTCTCGGCCAGGGCCTGGGGCTTGTCGGCTTCGACCTCCGCGTGCGCGGCGGCCGGTGTGGCCAGGGTGAGCGTGGCAGTCAGCGCGGCGGCACCGGCGAGAGCGATGCGGCGACCGGCATGGGCCACCAGATGGGTGGATATGGACACAGGGGAACTCCTCGCTGATACGGGAAGGACCGGTCCGGCGGATGCCGGGACCGGTGACGGAGCGCAAGTGCTCCCGCCGCGGTGGTCCCCTGCGCACCACCGCGTGCTCCAGTCCGTCGTCCCATGCTTGTGGCGCTAGCTCGAAGGAGCTGCCCGGTCGGCGGCCGGGCAGCGTGAAGAACACCCGGCCGGTGTCGTACACCGGTCGCGGCAGCACCTGGGCCAGAGCGGTCGCGGCCGCTCTGGCGAGCGTGCGGAGTGTGCCGAGCGCGGCCGTCATCCGCGCGTCCGCCCGGTGCAGCAGCCAGGCCACGACCAGCGCGGCGGCCGCATGCACGGTCGTCATCGCCGCTCCGGCGTGATGCCAGGCGTGACCGTCCCCCGCGGCGGCAGCGAGATGCCCGGCGTGCATGGGGTGTCCCGGCACCGCCGCCTGCGTGTCGCCGTCCGCGAAGGACAGCGCCAGATGGAGCACACCCTGCACCGCCAGCGTGACCACCACGGTCGCGGCCGGCGCGTAGCGGCGGCGCGCCAGCGGCCAGACCGCCACGAACTGGGCCACGATCGCCGCGCCCACCAGCCGCCAGGGCACCGTGCCTTCGGCGATCGCGTGGTGTCCGAAGGTCGCGAGCACGGTGCCGAGCACGGCGAACAGGCCGGCCCGCGCGCATGCTCCCGCGCGGCTGGCCCGGCCTGCTCCGGCACGCCCCGCGCGCCCGTTCACCTGATCACGTGGCACGGTCGCTCATCTTTCCCCACCGGGTGGCGTCCGTACTGGCAACAGTGGTACGACGCCGCACGGTCAGGCTCGCTCACCGATCGCCTTGGCGAGCCGGTCCGGCGTCCGCGTGGAGAGGTAGAGGTACGGGGTGGGGTCGTCGGGGTCGAGGATCTCGACGCGTACTGCGGTGGGGATGAAGCTGCGCATCGCCATGACCGCCCGCAGATCGGCCTTGTACGTCCGCCAGGCCCGCGCCTCCTCGCCGTCGAGAACCTCCGGCTGCCCCAACGCGGCCAGCGGTATGCGGGCGTCCATCACGAACAACGTGTCGCCGGTGACCCGGATGCGTGTCGATCCCTGTGCGCTGACGTACATCCCGGCCAGACAGGTGCCGATGGCCAGCGCGATGAGCGCGGCGATCAGCCCGTAGGGGAGGAAGACCAGGGCCAGGGAGAGGCCGAAGAGGACGGCGATGGCCCACCAGATTCTCGGGGCGGTCAGGCGTTCGTCGTAGACGAGTCGGCTGGGGGCGGTCACGGGCGTTCACCTTGTCGTATACGTCGGGTCGGGTGGGGCTGTTCACAGGGGCAGGAAGGCACTGGCGCGGGCGTGGTGGGCCACGGTCGTGCCGGTGTCGATGTCGTGGAACCAGGCGTGCAGCTGCAGCGACCGGTCGGCCAGCCGGGGCGCGACGCACGGGTAGTTGCTGAGCGCGTCGAGCTGCGTCAGGACGTGCCAGTGCCCGGTGGCAGTGAGGTCTCCGATCAGCGGGGCGGGGTCGTCGTCGGACTCCGTGATGCCGGAGGCCGCCAGGCTGTTGTGCATCGCCGCGGTGACGACGTCGCAGTGCGAGTGGCCGCAGACGATGATGTCCGAGACGTGCAGCTCGCTGACCGCGTACTCCATCGTCCGGCCTTCGCCGGTCGGTGTCTTCGCGTCGTAGGGAGGTATCACCCCTCCGTATGTGCGCAGTTCGAAGAGGTCTCCTGGCTGAGCGGCGGTGATCAGGGCGGGTACGACGCGAGCGTCGGAGCAGGAGATGAACATCGCCCGCGGTCGGTGGCGCCGGGCGACGCCGGCCAGGTCCACGGTGTGGGCCGCCGCGCGGGCGCGGAAGACACGTGCCTGGTCGATCAGGTACTGCATGGTGCTGCCTCCCCGTTTGTGTCAGTCGGACAGCCGGTTGTCGATGAGCGCCTTGAACGCCTCGTATGAACCGGGGGTTTGGATCATGGTTCCGTCGACGAAGAAGGTCGGGGTGCCCTGCACGCCAAGCCCGAGGCCGTCGCGCTGGTCGTCCTGGACGCGTCCGGCGGTCTCCGGATCAGCGAGGTCGGCGTCGAACTTCTTCATGTCCAGGCCGAGTTGCTCGGCGTAGCCGCGGAAGACGGACTCCTTCCACTCCTTTGACTCGCCCCACTCCTTCTGGGTGGTGAAGAGCGTGGTGTACATCTCCTCGAACTTGCCCTGGCGGGCGGCGGCTTCGGCGGCGCGTGCGGCCGGCTCGGCGTTGCGGTGGCCGGGCATGGGGAAGTAGCGGGCGACGAAGGTGACCCGGTCGCCGTACTCCTCGCGCAGCTTCTCCACGACCGGGTACATCGCCCCGCACGCCTCGCACTCGAAGTCGAGGAACTCGACGAGGGTGAGTTCGCTCTTCTTCGGCTCGGTGAGGCGGTGGCTGCTGGCGCGCACCGGCAGGGCCTCGGCGGCGGGCTGCACGTTCACGTCGCCCGTGTCGCGGTCGTCGGGGGAGAACAGCAGGAAGGCGCCGAGGGCGGTGGCGAACACGGCCACGAGCGCCGCGGCGGCGATGAGGTGCTTCTTCAGCTTCTTCATGATTCCTCGGTGGGGGCGGAGTTGGTGGTGCGGGCGGGCCGCCGGTCGCGGGCGTGCAGGCTCGCCAGGTAGGCGTTGTAGGCGGCCAGCGGGTCGTTCTCGTCGCCTCGGTCGATCTTCCGGTCGACGCGGCGGGCCTCGCGTTGGTCGGAGCGGATCCACTGGATGGCCAGGATGATCGTGGTGATCAGGACGGGGATGTCGCCGGTGGCCCAGGCGATGGCCCCGGCGTCGTACTGGTCGTCCAGCGGATACTTGACCCAGGGCCGGTCGAGCGCGGACCACCATCCCTCGCCGATCAGCGCGGTCGAGCTCATCAGCGAGATGCTGAACCAGGAGTGGAACGGCATCGTAAGGATCAGCGCGAACAGACGGCCCAGATGGGGCGGTCGGTGCGGTCCGGGGTCGATGCCGATGACGACCCAGAAGAACAGCAGTCCGACGGCCAGGAAATGCACCAGCATGAACATGTGGCCCAGATGACTGCGCATCAGGGTCTCGAAGAGCGAGCTGTAGTAGACGACGAAGGCGCTGCCGATGAACAGCACGCTCGCCACCACCGGATGCGAGATGACCTTCACGTAGCGGCTGTGCAGCAGCTTGAGCAGCATCTCGCGCGGCCCGTCCGGCTCGCCCTTGGGGGCGCGGGGCAGGGCGCGCAGGGCGAGCGTGGCGGGGGCGCCCAGGACGAGCAGGATCGGCACCGTCATCGCGAGGATCATGTGCTGGCCCATGTGCACGCTGAACAGCACCTTGCCGTAGACCGCCAGCCCGCTCATGGTCGCCAGCACGGTCACCACCAGGCCCAGCAGCCACGAAATGGTGCGCCCGACCGGCCACTTGTCGCCCCGGGCGCGCAACTTCCGCACCCCCGCCAGATACAGCAGGGCGGCTGCCGCGGTCCCGAAGGCGAACAGCGGGTCGAAGTGCCCTTGGGTGAACAGCGGCGTCCACGGGAAGTCGCCGAGCGGCGGCGGCATGGGGAAGCCCAGCAGCTCCTCAGCCGGTGAAAGCGACGCGTCGCTGTCGCCCGGCGCGGGGGTGCGCGACAGGCCGACCGCGAGTCCCATCGCGGCGGCCATGAGCAGCAGTTCACCGGCCGCGAGCCGGACGAACCCGCGTCGTCTGCCGGCCTGGAGAGCGGGCAGGGTGCGGCGTCGGTGCCACCAGCCGATGCCGCTCAGAGCGGCCAGCGCCACCGATTTGCCGAGGACCATCAGCCCGTATCGGCTGGTGAACACCTCACCCACGGACGGCAGCCGGACCGCGGCGTTGACGATTCCGCTGGCCGCGACCGCGAGCAGCGCCCCCGCGGCGAGCGGGCTGAAGCGCCGCACCGCGTCCGCAGTCTCGTCTTCCCGGCGCGCGGCGGCCACGAGGACGAAGACCAGCCCGCCGACCCATACGGCCACGCCCACCAGGTGCAGGGCGAGGCTGGTGACAGCGGCGTCGTGGTTGCCCGCCGCCGAGGAATGCCCGGTGAACGCGGGTGGCGTCAGCCCGGCCAACGCCACGACGAGCGCCAGGCGGGCCCAGCGCGCCGTGCCGATGCCCACGCACAACGTCGCGATCATCCCTGCCGCGGCTGCCATCAGGGCGTACGAGCGGCCTTGCGCGTCCGTCGTGACGAAGTCCGCCAGCACGGCAGGTGATGTGACCTCGCCGATCGGCTGGGCGAAGAGGTCGGAGAGCGTGAACACCAGGGTGGCGGCCGAGGCAGCGGCCCACAACACCGCAGCAATCGCCGCCCAGTTGAGGTAGCGCAGCTGAGTCGTACTGAGCTTCCTGCCGCCCGGCAACAGCACGACGACCAGCAGCAGTGCGCCGACGGTGGCCACCGCGGCAGCGTCCGCGACCATACGGGCGACGGGCAGACCCCAGGCGGTCACGGCCCCGGCATCGGCAATCCCCGGGATCTCCGCGGCCACGCCCCCACCGGCCCACACCGCGGCGGCAGTCACGGCGACGGCGACACCGGCCGACGCGGCCAGCACGAGAGGCACCTGGGGCAGCCGCCGGGTCTTGGTGCTCTCAGTGGCCATGACGCGCTCGCCTCCGTCGTGCCAGGAACGCACCCATGGCCGCCACGGCAGGCGCACCGGCCGCGACCAGGACGGAGACGGCCACGCCGGAGGACTCCTCGTCTGTCTGGTCTGGCGCGGACTCCCGGTCCGCGCGGGGAGCCGCGGCGCCGGCTGACTCCGTCGTACGTGGGGATGGACTGGCGCTGCCCGTCTTCTTGACGGTGAGGGTGTACGAGCCGGAGACGGGATGGCCGTCGGCGGAGACGACCCGGTACCCCACCGTGTAGCGCCCGGCGGGCGAGGCGGGATCGAGCGCGAGGGCGACCTTCCGGCCCGAGACCTCGGGCTCGCCCGTGGCGGTCGACTCCCCGTCGGGCGAGGTGACGGCGACCTTGGCGTAGTTCTGGGTCATCGCGTCACTGAAGGTCAGCGTGATGCGCGGGGGCAGTCCGGCCAGTGTGGCGTTCGCGCCCGGACTGCTGGTGTCGAGTTCGGTGTGGGCCGCGGCCTGCGGAGCGGCAACGGCCAGAGCCGCCAGGGCGACGGGCAGAACAAGGCTGCGTGCCGCCGTGCGGACGGCACGCCGGTCGGTGACATGCATGATGCGGAGCTCTCTGTGATCCCCGGTGACCTGGTCGCCAGGCTGGAGGTACCGGCCCGCCGGGCGGTCCTCGTGTCACACCCGTCAGGGCATGCAGGGAGCGCCGATCGGCGTCGGCCGGAAAAGGGCGAACGGAATGTGCCCGAGGCGCGGGGGTGCCCTGCCCTCGTGCAGCCGCACCAGCAGCGCCGACATGAGCGGTGCGGTGCTCTCGGGGATCGCTGTCTGGGGACCGGCGTCATGACGGCCACTCAGCAGCGGCCAGAGGAACAGCACCAGACGTCGTACGGCTGTCAGCAGCGACCTGCCCTGCCACAGCAGCCGCACGGTGATGCCCAACAGACGGGCGGCCAGCAGCAGCGTCACCAGGTGCCCGGCCGGCACAACACCGGTCGGCGGCCCGGCGACCGCGTCATGCTCGACCAGCCGGGACAGCCCGACAGAGCCGTCCTGTCCCGCCACCGCCGCCGCGCAGGCCCCGGGCAGGGAGTAGGCGGCGTGGTAGGCCAGCTGCGCGACCGCGAGCACGGCCAGCACCTGCGTGTCCGTCAGTCGACGCCGTGTCAGCACCGCCGCACCCGGCACGGCCACCGCGGCCATCGCGGCCACGATGATCCACCGGGGAGCGTGGCCCTGCGCCAGCACATGCCCGGCCAGCGGCAGCAGCACGCACAGCACCGCCAGCACCCCGGCCCGGAGCCCGCGCAGCACGCCGGACGCCGGGGAGGCGGATCCTCGCGGGCGGTGCGGACGCATCAGGTTCGGGCCTTCGAAAGCCCCGTCCGGGACCGGACGGGAGAGCGGACAGCTGTGGGGGAGGGACTCCCCGTACGCACTGGCAGCGTACCGACCGCCCCGTCCCCACCTTCACAAGAGGGTGGAACTGACGGCTTCGCCACTCTCCTGCGGCACGACCATGGCATCACCCGATCCACGCTGCAGGTCGACCATGTCCCGGAGCGCGTGCTTCGGGTTGCCTCCCCCGCGACACGGCAGGCGACGATGCATCGCATTGCGACGACCCGCACGGACCGGTGCACCGAGGCGAGCCGCACGAGCACTGACTCGCCGCGCGCGTCTGCCCGCGACCCCTGAGCTGATCATCCAGGATTCCCTGAATTCAGGAAGGCGTGTACCGTTTGGATCGTGCTCACCATTGCCTCCGACATCGACGCGCTGGCCCGCTTCGGCCGCGCGCTCGCCGATCCGATCCGCTGCCGCATCCTGCTCGCCTTGCGGAAGGCACCCGCGCACCCGGCCGATCTGGCCGACCAGTTGGAGATCTCCCGCACCCGCCTGTCGAACCACCTCGCCTGTCTGCGCGACTGCGGCATCGTCGTCGCAGTCCCCGAAGGCCGACGCGTGCGCTACGAACTGGCCGACGCCCGCCTCGGCCACGCGCTGGACGACCTGCGCGGCGCGGTCCTCGCCGTCGAAGCCGACCGCACTTGCCCGGACGCCGAAGAGAAGGACTGCTGCTGATGACGATGTCCACCAGTCTCGGCCCCGCGCCGATCCGACGCGCCCAACTGGCCCGGCGCATACGCCTGCTGGTCGCCGTCACCATCACCTACAACGTCATCGAGGCGATCGTCGCCATCACCGCCGGCACCCTCGCCTCCTCCACCGCCCTGATCGGCTTCGGCCTGGACTCGGTCATCGAGGTCTCCTCGGCCGCGGCGGTGGCCTGGCAGTTCTCCGCGAGTGACCACGCCGTACGCGACGCTCGGGAGAAAACCGCACTGCGCATCATCGCGCTCTCCTTCTTCGCGCTCGCCGCCTACGTCACCGTCGACTCCGTCCGCGCCCTGACCGGCACCGGCGAGGCCCAGCACTCCACGCCGGGCATCGTGCTGGCCGCCCTCTCCCTGGCGGTCATGCCGTTCCTGTCGGCCGCCCAGCGCCGCGCCGGACGCGAACTCGGCTCCGCCTCCGCCGTCGCCGACTCCAAGCAGACCTTGCTGTGCACCTACCTGTCGGCCGTTCTTCTCGTCGGCCTGCTCGCCAACTCCCTGCTCGGCTGGACCTGGGCCGACCCCATCGCCGCCCTCGTGATCGCCGCCGTCGCGGTCAAGGAAGGCCGCGAGGCATGGCGCGGTGACAACTGCTGCGCGGTGCCGATCGGGAACATCGTGGAAACCGATGACGGGCAGGACGGTTGCGGCTGTGGCCCGGGTTGCTCGTGCTGCGCCCCGGCGAAGGAGGCGAGTACCCGATGACCGGCTGGGCCTGGGCGGCACTGGCGCTGTACGGGATCTGGCTGCTGTCCGCCTTCGGCGTGCGCACGCTCATTCAGCGCCGCCGCACCGGCGACTCGGGTTTCCGCGGCCTGTCGGGCACACCCGGCTCGGCCTCCTGGTGGGCCGGAGTCCTGTTCGTCGTCGCTCTCCTCGGTGCCGCCGCCGCACCGGCCGCGACCCTTGCTGGCCTGCCGGTCCTCGTCAACGATGTCCCCGCCGTGCACGGGCCCGGCGCGGTGATCGCCCTGCTCGGCGTCGCGGGCACGTTGGTCGCCCAGCGGGCCATGGGAGCGTCGTGGCGCGTGGGCGTGGACCAGACCGAGCACACCACCCTCGTCCGCGGCGGCCCCTTCGCCCACGTCCGCAATCCGATCTTCACCGCCATGGCCGTCACCGGTCTCGGACTCACCCTGATGGTGCCGAATGCCCCGGCGCTCGCCTCCCTCACCGCCCTGGTGATCGCCGTCGAACTGCAGGTACGCGTGGTCGAGGAGCCCTACCTCAGGGCGATACACGGCCCTGCCTACCTCGACTACGCGGCAACCGCGGGCCGCTTCCTCCCCGTCATCGGACGGCTGCGGACCGAGGCCACGAAGGACGCCCCGTAGCCGCAGCGGTACGTCAGGGCCGGGTGAGGAGCCGTACGCGCCAGTGCGCGTGATGGTCCCCAAGGCGAGACGCGCAGACCCTCGGTCGCCCTCCTTTCCTCAGGCCCGCAGCCGTGGGCGGGCCGGCACCGCCCCGGTAGCCGGGGGATCGGGGACCCCCGGCTACCGGGGCTCGACGGACGGCCGTATCAACGCGGCGCCGAGCCGAGCTCCTTGAGCATGTCGGCCATGAGCTCCATCTCCGACTGCTGGGCGTCGACCATGCCCTGGGCCAGTTGGCACTCCTGCGGGACCTCGCACTGCTCGGCGCAGGCGCGGGCCATGGTGACGCCGCCCATGTGGTGGTCGGTCAGCAACTGGAGGTAGAGAATCTCGGCTTGTTTGCCGCTGGCCTTGCCCAGTTGGTCGAGTTCGGTGTCGGTGGCCATGCCGGGCATGAGGGAGCCGTCCTTCGGCTGGTGACCCATGTGAGGGCCACCCTTCACCCAGGCCATGTAGTCGGAGGACGTCTTCGGCGGGCTCCACAGGTCGAGCCAGCCCAGCAGCATGCCGCGCTGGTTGGCCTGGGTCTGCGCGATGTCGTACGCGAGGCGGCGTACGTCCTCGTCGTCGGTGCGGTCGCGGATGATGAAGGACATCTCGACGGCCTGCTGGTGGTGGACGGCCATGTCGCGGGCGAAGCCCGCGTCGGAGGAGGCGGCGGTGGGCACGTCGGACGTGTCGTCGTCGCCTGGCGCGGCCACGAACCAGAGGATCAGGCCGAGCGCGACCAGGGCCGCCGCCGCGGCGACGGCCCACGGGCCGAGGGACGGCCTGCGGGCGGGTGCGTCGTCGGAAACGGTCACGTCCGGTGCCGTCACAGTCATATCCTTTGTGTCCCTCATCAAGCGGTCAGCCCCCCGGTCGAAGCGTCTGGTCAAACTCGGGATCCTCGCCGAGGCCGACACCGGCAAACTTCGCCAGGAAGCAATAGCCGACAGAACCTCCACCAGCGGCCTTGCTCCCACCTCAGCCAGAAACGGACATCTCCTCACGAACCGACTACTGAGAGGGCGTTTATGCAGGTCAAGCCCTATATGCGACTCTCGTTCCTGCCCTGCTTTGAGGGCTTTCATCCCCTAGGCGGCGAATGGCGCTCTCCAGGGCGGAGGCGCGGCCATCCGTCTCGTTCGCT
>NZ_JAAKZX010000268.1 GCF_011045025.1 Streptomyces ureilyticus | reverse complement strand
TCGGCTGCGGAGCGGGAAGCTCGACTCGCTCTAGGCCTGATCTAGGCCTGCGAAGCCTCCGCGTGGCCCTCAGGCCCCTCAAGTCCCAAGGTCCTTAAGGGCTGTGCCCCTGTGCGTACGCCGCCGGTGCGGGCGTAGGCGCGAGCGCCCTGTGTGAGCGCCTGCGGGGTTCGCTTCCGGTACTCGCGTGAACAGGAAGTTACTTGAACAGGAAGTTATGCGATCGCTTCAAGGAACGGCCGCGCGCATGTAAGGGTGTCTGGATGCAGACCCTTTACAGGCGACTTCTCAAGCTGCTTCCCAAGCTCGGGGTGCAGGTGCTCGATCTTGGTCCGGGAGAGGCGTTGGTCTCCCGGCGACGTGGGCGTGCCCCGATCTCTCTCGAGGCGGGCACTGATCTGCTGGCCCGCCGAAGTAGCGGTTATACGGTGACGCCCGTGGGCGGGGACGCGTGGCTGGTGGCCCGCGGTCGCACCGAGGGGTCCAAGGCCAAGCCGAAGCCGGCGAAGTGGAAGAACGCCGCGCTCGGGCAGACCGGGGCGCACCTGCTGTTCGACCCGGAGGCGTCGAAGGGCGACGAACGCGTCCTCCAGCTGGCCGCCGCCGATTATCTGTGCGCCCACCATGTGAACGCGGTGCTGGACAAGTACCAGGTGAACTGCGTCTTCGACGTGGGCGCCAACGCCGGCCAGTACGGCAGGCGCCTGCGCCGCCACGGCTACACCGGCCGCATCGTCTCCTTCGAGCCGACCGCCGAGCACTTCGCCAAACTCCAGAAGAAGGCGGAGAACGATCCCGAGTGGCACGTCTACAACCTCGGCCTGGGCCGTGAAGAAGCCACCATGGAGATCCACTCCAACTGGAACTCCATGAACTCCCTTCTCCCGCCCACCGAGTACGGCAAGGGCCGCTACAAGCGGTTCGCCAAGGCGACCATGGAGCAGATCGAGATCCGCCGCCTGGACGCGATGATGGACGAGGCACTGGACGGCCTCACCGACCCCCGCCCCTACCTGAAGATGGACACCCAGGGCTATGACCTGGAGGTCTTCGCAGGCGCCGGCAAACGCATCGACGACTTCGTCGGCATGCAGTCGGAGGTCGCTCTCCTCCAGCTCTACGAAGGCAGCCCCCGCATGCACGAGGCGGTCGCGCTGTACGAGGAGGCCGGCTTCGAGATCACAGGCATGTACCCGGTGACCCGGGAACCGGCTACGGGGCGGGTTGTGGAGTTCGACTGCGTCATGGTTCGCCCGGCGGCTGCGGGTGCCTCCGGCGATTGAGCGGTTGGGTTCGTTTTCGGGTGCGGGTTGCCTCCGGCGGTGGGGCGGTTGGGTTCGTTGTCGGCTGCGCCGCCGTCGTGGCTGGTCGCTCCCCCACTCTCGGCTGCTCCCCCACTCTCGGCTTCGCTCGAGCGGGGGACCCCCATGAGCGGGGGGACCCCCATCGCGGCGGAGCCGCACATTGATACAGCCGGGAAGGGGCGGGGCTGGGGAAAGAAAAACCTGCCCCCCACTCGGGTAAACCCCCCTGGACATAGGCCAGTTGGCCGGATGGGCTGCCCACAGGCGAGCCGCCAGGCTCGTGGCCATGACGAAGACCCAAAGAAACGCCGCCCTGATCGCCGCCTCTGCCGTCGTCCTCGGCATCACCGCCCCACTGACCGCGGCGCAAGCCGCAAACTCCGTCCCGCCCAAGGGAGTTGAAGACTCCCTCGACTGGACGAAGTGCGAGGGCCCCGGCCTCGACCCCCGCCAGGAGTGCGCAACCGTCAAGGTCCCGATGGACCACGCCCACCCCAACGGCAAGAAGATCGGCATCGCAATCTCCCGTATCCCCAGCGAAAAGCCGGAGGCCCGCCGCGGCGCACTGCTGCTCATCCCCGGCGGCCCCGGCGGCAGCGCCCTCAGCGCCCCCTCCGGGAAGGGGCAGAAGCTGCCGCAGAACGTGCGGGACACGTACGACCTGATCGGCTTCGACCCCCGAGGGGTCGGCCGTTCCACCCCGGTCAGCTGCGGCCTGGAACACGAGGACCTCGCCCTCTCGAAGCTGCGCCCCTGGCCCGCCCCCGACGGCTCCGTCACGGAGAACATGGCCAACGCCCAGCGCCTCTCCGACGCCTGCGCGAGCAACGGCGGCGAGCTGATGCGCCACATCAGCACCGCCGCCGAAGCCCGCGACCTCGACCGCATCCGCGAAGCGCTCGGCGAGCAGAAGGTCTCCGCGTGGGGCGTCTCGTACGGGACGTACGTCGGCGCCGTCTACAGCCAACTCTTCCCGCACCGCACCGACCGCATCGTGCTGGACAGCAACCAGAACCCCGACCCCGTCCGGCTGCAGCGCGCCTGGCTCGCCGCGTACGAGACCGGCGTGGAGGACAACTTCCCGGAGTTCGCCAAGTGGGCGTCGGCGCCCGGCAACCCGGACCGGCTGGCCCGTACGGCGGCCGAGGTGCGGCCCCTGTTCCTGCGCCTCGCCGCCCGCCTCGACCGCGAGCCCATCCCCTGGCCCGGCGCCAACCCGGAGGAGCTGAACGGCAACGTCCTGCGCCAGACGATGCTGGACACCTTCGCCGACCCCGACAACTACCCGGCGCTGGCCCAGTTGATCCTGGCCGCCCAGAAGGGCACGGTCCCGCCCGCGCCCCAGGCGCCGCCCGAGTCGGTCCAGCAGAACGTCACCGCGGTCGGGGCCGCGACCGTCTGCAACGACGCCGCGTGGCCCAGCTCAACTGCCGTATACCAGAAGGGAGTCGACAAGAGCCGCGTCAAGTACCCGCTGACCGCCGGGATGCCGAGGAGCGCGCTGGTCTGCGCCGCCTGGCCGTACGAGCCGAAGGAGCCCCCGGTCCGCATCACCGACCGCGGCCCCTCCAACATCCTGCTCGTCCAGAACGAGCGCGACGTCGCCACTCCACTGAGCAGCGCCCTGAGGCTCCGTACCACCCTCGGCAAGCGCGCCACCATGGTCACCGTGAACTCCACCGGCCATGGCGCCTACCTCGCCAACGGCAACGAGTGCGGCGACCGGGCGGTGTCCCACTTCCTGGCCACGGGGGAGCGGCCGGGTCGGGACGTCTACTGCGACTGAGACCCGAGGCTGCGTCAGATGACCTTGGCGGCGCGGAGGCCTGCGATGTCCTCCGCGCTCTGCCCCAGTTCGCCCAGGATCCGCTCCGTGTGCTCCCCGACCGCGGGGACGGGGTCCATACGGGCGGGCGCGCCGGCCAGATCCACCGGCGGCAAGAGCGCCGGCACCGCACCCCCGCCTGGCAGGCGCACGTCCTGCCACCGCTGACGTGCGCTGAGGACGGGATGGGCGAGGAACTCCTCGACGTCATTGACCCCGGCGTTCGCGATACCCGCCTCGTCCAGCAGCTTCTCCACCTCGCGGCTGTCCGACCGGCCGAAGCGTTCGGCGACGATGGCATTGATCTCGTCGCGGTGCGCCACCCGGTCCGAGCCGGTGGCGAACCGCGGGTCGTCGACGAGTTCCGGACGCTCCAGGAACCGTTCGCACAGCGCGACCCACTCGCGTTCGTTCTGGATCGAGAACAGTACGTCCTTGCCGTCGGCCGCGGTGAAGGCGCCGTACGGGGCGATGGTGGCGTGTTGGGTGCCGATGCGGGGCGGCTGGGTTCCGCCGTGGCGGGTGTAGTAGGCGGGCTGGCTCATCCACTCGGCCAGCGCTTCGAAGAGGGAGACCTCCACGGCCCGGGCGACGCCGGTGGTCGCGCGGGTGTAGAGGGCGGTGAGGATGCCCGAGTACGCGTACATCCCGGCGGCGATATCGGCGACGGACACCCCCGCGCGGGCCGCTCCGTGCTCGTTCCCGGTCAGCGAGACCAGCCCGGTCTGGCACTGTACGAGCAGGTCGTACGCCTTTCGGTTCGCCCACGGTCCGCTGCTTCCGTAACCGGAGATGGAGCAGGGGATGAGGGAGGGGTGCCGTTCGGCCAGGTCCGCCGCGCCGAAGCCCAGCCGGGCAGCAGCGCCCGGGGCCAGATTCTGCACGAACACGTCGGCGCCGCCGAGCAGTTGCTCCAGGATCTCCCGCCCTTGTGCCGACTTCAGGTCGAGGGTCAGGGACTCCTTGGAGCGGTTGAGCCACACGAAATAGCTGGACTCTCCGTCGACCGTGGTGTCGTACCGCCGGGCGAAATCCCCTTCCCCCGGCCGCTCCACCTTGATGACCCGCGCCCCGAGATCGGCCAGCTGGCGCGTGGCGAAGGGCGCGGCCACGGCCTGCTCGACGCTCACGACGGTGACGCCGGTGAGCGGGAGTGGTACGGGGTGCCCGGTCACGAGGCGCTCCTGTCCGGCGACTCGTCCGGCTGCCGGTCGGCGTCCGCGGTGTCCGGCAGCAGGCCGCACAGGGCAGCGCGTCGCTCGGGGCCGAGGGCACGGGTGACGGCTTCGGTGATGGCGTGCGCGAGAGGGGGCGAGGTGTCTTTCAGGAGCCGGCGTGCCTTCTCGGTGAGAGTCACCTCGATGCCGCGCCTGTCGCCGCAGACCGAACCCTTGGTGACCAGTCCGGCGTGCTGGAGGCAGGCGACCTGATACGTCAGCCGGGTCTTGGGGCGGCCCAGTAGCTCGGCGATGCGGGTCATCCGCAGGCCGCCTCCGGGCTGGTCGGCCAGCAGGCACAGGACGAGGAACTCGTCGTGCGAGATCCCGAGGGAGTCCCTGACGCGGGCGCGCAACTGCTGTTCGACCGCGCCGGCGGCGGCCAGCAGATGCATCCAGGAGCGCAGCTCCGCCGGCAGCAGCCCGTTCTCACCCGAGCACTCGCTCTCGTCCGAGTGTTCGCTCTCGTCCGAGGCGTCGCGCTCGGGGAGGTCGGTGGGGGCTGTGGAGTCGGCCATGATGCCCCAGTCTACCTGTTGTCCAATTTTGAATTACGGGCTAGCGTGTGACTATCCAAATTTGGACGACCCCTTCTCGTGTACCCCCGTCAGGAGAAACCCCATGTCCGTCGCAGTCGAAACCGGTCTCTGGCAGCTCGACCCCGCCCGCTCCACCGTCGCCGTCCGGCAGAAGACGATGTGGGGCATGGTCACCGTGAACGGCACCTTCGCGGGCGTCACGGGCGACGGCGAGGTCCGCCCCGACGGTTCCGCCAGCGGCACGGTGACTCTCGACGCCGCCTCCCTGGACACCAAGCACGAAAAGCGCGACAAGCACCTGCGCTCCGCCGACTTCTTCGACGTGGACCGGCACCCCGCCATCACCTTCGCCGTACGCAGCTGCGTCCCGCGTACGGACGACACCGTCGAGGTCTCCGGCCAGCTGACCGTACGCGGCATCAGCCGCCCGCAGTCCTTCACCGCCCGCGTCACCGACTCGACGGCCGACGCGGTCACCCTGGCCGCCGAACTGACCGTCGACCGAGCCGAGTTCGGCATGACCTGGAACCAGCTGGGCATGATGCGCGGCCTGACCACCATCACCACCACTCTCCGCTTCGCCCGCGCGACGGCCTGACGGGCAGTAAGGCCGAGGAAGACCGAGCAAGGCCGAGCAAGACCGAGTCCGGGGCGGGCAACCTTGCCCGCCCCGGCGGCGACCTGTGTGTGAACCCCCGTCCCCCACCGGGAGGAATCGCCATGGGCAAGTACCTTGCGCGTCTGGTCGCCGTGTTAGCCGTGCTCATCGCGGCGGCCGGCGCGTTCGCTCCGCGTACCGAGGCCGCCGAGGAGTGGGGTCCGCCCGCGGAACTGGTGCAGCCGCTGGGTGAGGTGTGGAACCACGTCGAGTCGACCTACCCGGACCTGTACGGCTTCCGCAATTACGGGTGGGACCAGATCATGGCCAACAAGGGGAGCGTCAACTACTGCGTCCGCTGGGAGTCCGGCGCCCCCGTCAGCGCTGCCCTGCGCGACCGGATCCACGGCGCGCTGAAGAAGCAGTTCGGGAAGTGGATGGCCGCCATGGTCGACGGCGGTACGGGACACAATGCCTGGCCGTACACCGAGGTTCCCGTCAACATCGTCGGCTGGGCCGTCAAGGACCGCTCCACCCTCCAGTGGAGCGACGACTCCGTCGACATCTACACCGGAATCCTGGACGAGGGCGGAGCCCCGCAGTGCGCGCCCGACTGCGGCCGCTTCTTCCACCAGGACGGCGACTACTCGCAGTGCCCCGGCGGCCCCGCCCGCCACTACGACCAGTCACTGTGGCTGACCAAGGGCTTCCAGGGCGGGGCCGGCGGTGACTGGGGGCAGCGGGTCGGCCAGGAGTACTTCACCGGCGCCCTGGACCAGGAGAACATCCACGTCTACCTGCACGAGGTCGGCCACACCTTCGGCCTCGACGACTTCTACGACTGGACTCCGACCGGCCAGTGCTGCTTCCTGATGAAGGCGGGCAGCGCCAGTCAGATCACGGAGTTCGACAAGTGGATGTTCCGCGACTTCTGGCGCCATCTGAAGAGCAGGTACGGCCACTGAGTCAGCGGGTACGGTCGTGGCCCCTTACGGGGCCACGGCCTTGCGGAGTGTGTGCAGGCACAGGGTCAGGGCCGTATGCCTGGGGGTCTCGTAGTCGCGGGCCTGTTCCCAGGCCGTGTAGAGCAGGGCCCACAGGACGTTCTGGATCCAGTAGGCGTCGGGTTCGGGGTCGAGTGTGCCCTCCTCCTGGCCGCGGCGGATCAGGCGCAGGAGTGCCTTGTCGGCGGGGGTCTCCTCCTCCCAGCCGGACCAGTTCCTGAACTGCGGCATGTCGAACAGCAGCATGAGGCGGTCGCCGAGCTCGAAGAGCTCCTGGCAGAGCCGCTCCAGCCCCTTCAGGGCCGGGCCGTCTTCGAGCCGGGCCCGCTCGGTGGCCACCGCGACACTGTCGAGGACGTCCGTGCCGATGGCCGCCAGCAGGGCGGACCGCTCCGGGAAGTAGCGGTGCACGGTGGTGCGCCCCACACCGGCGGCCGCCGCGACATCGGCGAACGACGCGGCCTGGTCGGTGGACGAACTCCTGCGGAGCAGGGCAGGGAACGGGATTTCGCTTCAGGGCGAAAGACCGCCACGCGATCGGGTAACGTGCCTGCCGTGCGTTGCGAGAACCAAGCGCGCACACCGTGCCGATCGAGAGCTAAGACGGCACTGCTGAGCTTCGGGGCCGATGCGCGCGCCTCGGCCGAGTACGGCGTACGCGCGGTCCGCCGCGAGGCGCTGGCCTGGATGATCGCGTGGTCCGGCATCCAGCTGGCGATCATCGCGATCCTGGCGGTGGGCGCCTGGCGGGTCGGTGAGGGGCACCTGGAGGTGTCCAGCCTGATCGCCTTCCTGCTGTACGCGTTCGGCCTCATGGAACCCGTCACCGAACTCAGCCAGAACCTCACCGCACTCCAGTCCGGCATCGCCGCCGCGGAACGCATCCGCGAGACCGATGACGTGCAGACCGAGAGCACCGCCCGCCCGGCGCCCTCGACGGCTCCCGCACCGGGTGCGGACTCCCGCGAAGACATCCCCGTACTGGAACTGAGGCAGGTCACCGCCGCCTACGGCCCCGACGCCGAGCCCGCCGTGCGGGGCATCGACCTGACCGTCCCCCGGTACGGGCACACCGCGATCGTCGGCCCCTCGGGGGCGGGCAAGACGACCCTCTTCTCCCTCATCCTGCGCTTCCTGGAGCCGGCGGGCGGCGAACTGCTCCTGGACGGCCGTCCGTACCGCGACCACACCCACGACGACATCCGGGCACGACTGGCCTACGTGGAGCAGGACACCCCGATCGTCCCCGGCACCATCCGCGACAACCTGCTGCTCTCCCGCCCCGACGCGACGGACGAGGAACTGCGCCAGGTCCTCCGCGACGTCCGCCTGGCCGAAAAGATCGACACCCTCGACGAGGGCCTCGACACCCCCCTGTCGTCCACAACGGTCTCGGGCGGCGAACGCCAGCGCATCGCCCTGGCCCGCGCCCTGCTCCGCACCCCCGACGTTCTCCTCCTGGACGAGGCGACCGCCCAACTCGACGGCTTGACCGAAGCCGCCGTCCACGACTGCATCCGCTCGCGCGCGGGCACCGGCGCCGTGGTCACGATCGCCCACCGCCTGTCGACCGTGATCGACGCGGACACCATCGTGGTGATGGAGGAGGGCCACATCCGCACCCGAGGCACCCACGAGGACCTCCTGACAACGGACACCCTCTGCCGCGAACTGGTAGAGGCCCTCCGCATCGCCGCGACCACGGCCTCGGCCGCACGGTGAGGTATGCTTAGTCCGGTGCTTAGTCCACTTGGTGATCGTATGGTGAGGCGGCCATGGAAGCAGCACGTCAGTACAACGTTCATGAGGCAAAGACGCACTTCTCACGGATCCTTGAGCAGGTCGCGACCGGTGAGGAGATCGTGATCAGCAAGGCGGGCGAGCCGGTGGCCAAGGTGGTGCCGCTGCGCCCCAAGGTGAAGCGGACCGGCCGGGGCTCGCTTCGGGGGCAGATCCACATCCCCGATGACTTCGATGAACTGCCCGACGACATTGCCGACGCTTTCGGGATGCGCTGATGCGACTGCTGCTAGACACCCATGTGGTCCTCTGGTGGCTGGACGACTCCCCTGAGCTGTCCGGCGAGATCAAGGATCTGCTCGACACCGAACCCGCGGTGTACGTCAGTGCCGTGTCACCGTGGGAGATCGCCATCAAGCAGTCGCTCGGCAAGCTGGAAGGCCCGGAAGACCTGGCCGAGCGGGTACGCGACAGCCAGTTCACCGGCCTGCCCATCACCGCCGGGCATGGGGTGCGGGCCGGAAGGCTCCCGGCGCATCACCGGGACCCCTTCGACCGGATACTGGTCGCTCAGGCGCAGATCGAGGGGATGACCCTGGTGACGAGGGACAAGTGGATCCCTCAGTACGACGTGCAGGTCATGCCCGTGTGAGCGGCACCTGGGGGCGGCGGCCCGTGCGTGCCGTTTGCCACCCAGTCCGGCCGAACTACTCGGCGCCGTGGGCGAGTTCGATGTCATGGCCGTCCACGCCGCCGCCGGAGACGGTCACCGCGGTGGCCTTCGGCGGGTAGCCGGTCGCCATGACCGTGTAGTCCCCGCTGTCCAGGTCGGAGAAGGCGTACGCCCCGTCGACGCCGGTCGCCGTCGTGGCGACCACATTGCCCGCGGCGTCCATCAGCGTGACCCGCGCGTCGCTCAGCGGAGCACCCGCACCGCGCACCGTGCCCCGTACCTGCGCCCCGGGGTGCAACTCGACCTCGACCCGCGTGGCCCCCGCGCCGCCGATCTCGACGGGCAGCGCCAACGGCCGGTGCTTGGCCGAGTTGACCGCGAGCGTCACCGTCCCCGGCACCAGGTCCGAGACGGTGAACTCGCCCATGGCGTCCGTCTCCCCACTGGCCAGCACATCCTCGCGTACATCCGTAACGATCACCACGGCCCCGGCGACCCGTACCCCGCTGTCCGCCGACCGCACCACCCCGGCAAGCCCGCTGGTACCGCTCAGCAGCACGTCGTACGTCACCGGCGCGTCGCCTACGACGACGGTCGAGGCCTGCGGCCGGTAGCCGTCGGCGGCGGCGATCAGTACGTACGAACCGGCACCCGGCGCCCGCACACCGTACGAGCCGTCCTCCTGCGCGACCGCCCGCCCGAGCTGCCGCCCTTCGAGGGAGATCAGCGTCACTGCGGTGCCGGACACGGGCGCGCTCTCCGCGCCGCGGACGTGCCCGCGGACGGGGACGCCGCTCGTGTCGTCGCCGTCCAGGGCCGCCGCGTCCAGGGGTTGGCGGGGCCGCGGAAGGCTGACCGGCGCGTCTGAGCCGGCGTCGGCGGGAAGGGCCGCGAGGGCGGCGTCGCCCGTGTCCCCGTCTCCCTCCCCAGTCGGCGTCTCGGACATCTCGCCCGCGACCGGCTGCCGACGCGGGATGAACGAGGCGACGAGGAAGGCGAGAAGGGCCGCACCGACGCCGATCGCCAGGACCGCCTTGAAGCCGTCCTCGGAGGGAAGGGCGGTGGAACCGAAGGTGGTGGTCATCTGCGCGAGGATGACCCCGGCGACCGCGCTGGCGACCGACGTACCGATGGACCGCATCAGGGTGTTGAGGCTGTTCGCGGCACCCGTCTCGGACGCCGGTACGGCGCCCATGATGAGCGCCGGCATCGAACCGTACGTGAAACCGATACCGGCGCCGATGACGCAGGACACCAGGATGAAGTGCCAGACCTCGTCCATCAGCACGATGTTCAGTCCGTAGCCGCCGGCCACGATCAGGGAGCCGATCATCAGCGTCACCTTCGGGCCCTTGGCCTTGGAGACGGCCGCGGAGACCGGGGCCAGGGCCATCATCACCAGTCCGGACGGCGCCATGACCAGACCGGCGGCGAGCAGCGACTGACCCAGACCGTATCCGGTCGCCTCAGGCAACTGCAGGAGCTGCGGAATGACGAGGGACATCGCGAACATCGCGAAGCCGACGGCTATCGAGGCCAGGTTGGTGAAGAGCACCTGGCGGCGCGCGGTGGTCCGCAGATCGACCAGCGGTTCCTTGGTACGCAGCTCGAACAGGCCCCACACCAGCAGGATCACGACGGACGCACCGAACAGACCGAGGATGGTCCGGCTGCGGCACGCCCTGGCCCGTACGGACGGCCCCACCATCGCCGCCTACGGGGGCGCTACGAGGAGTTCGGCGGTCGACGGGGGAAAGGGACGTTCATGCCCGTGGCGAAGAAGCCCAAGAAGGTCGGTTCGTGGCAGGCGGTCGGTGCGGTGCTGGCGCACTGCCGGAAGC
>NZ_JAAKZX010000267.1 GCF_011045025.1 Streptomyces ureilyticus | reverse complement strand
GCTTTCGGTCCGCGGAACGGGACCGGGCCGCTGGACTCCCAACTCTCCGCGTTCGCCGTCGGGTTGCCCCTCGCCGCGATCACCTCCCTGTTCCCGCTGACCCGGCCGATGTCCGTGGCGGCGGCCCCCGGCGACGCCCCACCCCCGGCCGAGAACCGGTTCCGTACCGCCCTGACCATGGTGTGTGTCGCGGTCCTCGTGGTTCTGGCAGCCGCCCTGTACGGCGACGGCTCGTCTCCCGGGGCGCCGCAACGGTCCGTGCTGCCGCCGCCGACAGCTCAGCAGGCGCCGCCCGCCGCGCCCCAGGCGGAGACGTCCACGCCCCAGACGCCTCCCCAGGCGGTGAAGCCGGAAGAGCAGCTGCCGCGCTCGCGGCCCACCCGCCTCCATATTCCGAAGATCTTGGTCGACGCCCCGTTCACCCCCCTCGGCACCGACGCCAACGGGCAGCTCGAAGCCCCGCCCGACAACGACACCAACCTCGTCGGCTGGTACGCCAAGGGGGCCTCCCCCGGCGAGCTGGGCACGTCGGTCATCGCCGGGCACGTCGACACCACCACCTCCGCGGCCGTGTTCGCGCGACTGCGTGAACTGAAGAAGGGAGATGTCTTCCACGTCGCGCGGGCCGACGGGCGCAGGGCGTCCTTCGTGGTCGACAGTGCGGAGACCTTCGAGAAGGACAAGTTCCCCAACGATCGTGTCTACGGCGACGCGCAGCGGGCCGAGGTACGGCTCATCACGTGCGCGGGTGTCTACGACCGTTCCGCCAGGGACTACCCGGAGAACCTGGTGATCTTCGCCCATCTCGTCTGAACCCTGGTATTCGAAGCCCCGGCCACCGCAGCGCAGTTGGCAGCCGGGGCTCCCGCATGGCCTATCACTCGCGTAGTCCATACCAGTCGCGCGCTTCCGGGGACGGACACAGGATCGAGGCACGCCGATGTCGCAGCACCGCGGCCGACGTCCACCTCTGCCCGCGAAGGAGATGTGAGCAGGATGACCACCACGTCCGCACCTGCTTCAGAACGGCTGACACGCCAAGTCCCGCAGCGTGTCTCCCAGTCCGTGTTCGACGGCTCCCGGCTTCGTGTCGTCCTGCTGGTGGACGTACACGAAGGAGCCCAGCAGCAGTTCCTGGAGGCGTACGAGCAGCTGTGCAACCAGGTCGCGTCCGTTCCCGGGCATGTCAGCGACCAGCTGTGCCAGTCGATCGAGAACCCCTCCCAGTGGCTCATCACCAGTGAGTGGGAGAGTGCTCCGCCGTTCCTCGCCTGGGTGAACAGCGAGGATCACGTCCGGATGGTGGAGCCGCTGCACAGCTGTGTCCGGGACACCAGGTCGCTTCGCTTCCATGTCGTACGCGAGACCGGTGGCCCGGCGGAGGCCACCTCCGCGAAGCGCCGTCTGCAGGCCGCGCCGCGGATCGGTGACGGGGTGATTCGTCACGCGCTCACCTTCACGGTGAAGCCGGGCAGTGAGGCTGCCGTCGCGAAGATCCTCGCCGACTACGCCTCGCCCGCACCGAGGGTCGACGACACCACCCGGCTGTGCCGTACGTCCCTGTTCATGCACGGCAACCGGGTCGTGCGGGCCATCGAGGTGCGGGGCGACCTGCTCACCGCGCTGCGTCATGTCGCCCGGCAGCCCGAGGTACGGGCCGTGGAGGAGGCCATCAACCCTCACCTGGAGCAGGACCGGGACCTCGACGACCCCGAGTCGGCCCGCGTCTTCTTCACTCGGGCCGCGCTGCCCGCCGTACACCATGTGACGGCGGAACAGGACGACCCGCAGGCCGAGCGGCATGCCCTCTACTACCCGGCGCGGCCCGGCCTCGGCATGCGGCTGGCCGAACTGCTGGCCCGGCAGGACGAAGCGGCGGCGGGCAGTCCGTACAGCCCCGTGCTGCGCAGCACGATCTTCCAGCGCGGCGACGTGGTGGTCCGGCTGATCGACGTGCTCGGCGGCCTCGAGGCCGCCGACCCGGTGCTGGCCCTCGGCCTCCCGGACCCCGGCCCGGCGGCCGAGCTGACGACGCTCGTGGACAAGGCCGTTGACACGGACCTCAACCGGCTCATCGGCCTGGCCCGCATGGACCTCGTCACCGACCGCCGCTCGCCCGAAGTCTGACTCGACCGAAGCCTGATCCGTCCACCACGCGGGTCGCGGCGACCACGGCCCCTCATGCCGACCGGTTCTGAGGTCGGCACAGCACACGATCGGAGCAACGTCGTGATCAATCCCCGTCCCAGAATCGTGGATCTCAGAGAGGTTGAGCCCAACACCCGGCGCGGCGGCGATCTCCGCGCCATGCTCACCCCCTCTACGGTCGGCTCCACCAGCGGTTTCATGGGCGTGGCCATCGTGCAGCCCGGCGACCGCATCGGTGAGCACTACCACCCGTACTCCGAGGAGTTCGTGTACGTCCTCTGCGGGGAGCTGGAGGTCGACCTGGACGGCGACCCCGTTCCGCTGCGGCCCGAGCAGGGGCTCATGATCCCCATTCGTATGCGGCACCGTTTCCGCAATGTCGGCAAGGCGGAGGCACGCCTCGTCTTCCACCTCGGTCCGCTGGCGCCGAGCCCGCCGCTCGGTCACGTCGACACCGAGGGGACGGACGCCGAGGAGCGCGGCGCCGTCGCGTCGGCGCCGGAGAGGGCCGGCGCGAGTGGGGGCCGGACTGCCGACCGGCGCAAGGTCGGTTCATGACCGGGCGCGTGGCGGTCACCGGCATAGGTGTCGTCGCCCCGGGCGGCATCGGTGCACCGGCGTTCTGGGATCTCCTGGCGGGCGGGCGTACCGCGACCCGGGGCATCACCTTCTTCGACCCGGCGGGGCTGCGTTCGCGCATAGCCGCCGAGTGCGATTTCGATCCGGCGGCCCACGGGCTGGACGCGGAGCAGATCGCACGCTCCGACCGGTACGTCCAGTTCGCCCTGGTCGCCGCGGAGGAGGCGATACGCGACGCCGAGCTGGACCTCGGCCGGGCGGACCCCTGGCGGGTCGGGGTCTCGCTCGGGACCGCGGTGGGCGGCACCACCCGCCTCGAGCACGACTACGTCCTGGTCAGCCACCGCGGACAGCGCTGGGACGTGGACCACGGGGAGGCCCGCCCGCATCTGCACCGCGCGTTCTCGCCGAGCACGCTCGCCTCGGCGGTGGCGGAGCGGTTCGGGGCGCGCGGGCCGGTGCAGACCGTCTCCACGGGCTGCACCTCGGGCCTCGACGCGGTCGGCTACGCCTTCCACACCATCGGGGAGGGCCGGGCGGACATCTGCATAGCCGGCGCCTCGGACTCGCCGATCTCCCCCATCACCATGGCCTGCTTCGACGCCATCAAGGCCACGTCCGCGAACAACGACGACCCCGCCCATGCCTCCCGGCCCTTCGACGCCAACCGTGACGGGTTCGTCATGGGCGAGGGCAGCGCCGTACTCGTCCTGGAGAAGCTCGAGCACGCCCTGGCCCGCGGCACCCACGTGTACTGCGAGCTCAGCGGCTACGCCACCTTCGGCAACGCCTACCACATGACCGGCCTGACCAAGGAGGGCCTGGAGATGGCCCGGGCGATCGAGTCCGCCCTCGGCCACGCGGGGCTCGCCGGCACCGCGATCGACTACGTCAACGCACACGGCTCGGGCACCCAGCAGAACGACCGGCACGAGACCGCCGCGGTGAAACGAGCCCTGGGACAGCACGCGTACGACATCCCCATGAGTTCCATCAAATCCATGGTGGGCCACTCCCTCGGCGCGATCGGGGCGATCGAACTCGTCGCCTGTGTGCTGGCCCTGACCCACCAAGTGGTACCGCCCACCGCGAACTACGAGACCCCGGACCCGGAGTGCGACCTGGACTACGTCCCGCGCGTCGCACGCGAGCGGAGACTCAGCAACGTGCTCTCCGTGGGCAGCGGGTTCGGCGGCTTCCAGTCCGCGGTGGTCCTGACCCGGCCAAGGGAGGCACGATGAGCGAACCGCAGCCACGGCGTGCGGCCGTCACCGGAATCGGTGTGATCGCGCCCAACGGACCCAGCACCGAGTCCTTCTGGAAGTCCACTCAGGAAGGCATCAGCGTCCTCGACCGGGTCACCCGCGAAGGCTGTGAGCACCTGCCACTGCGGGTGGCCGGCGAAGTACGGGACTTCGAGCCCTCGGAGGCGGTCGAGGAGCGCCACCTCGTGCAGACCGACCGGTTCACGCACTTCGCGCTGGCCGCGTCCGACCTCGCGCTGGACGACGCCCGCCTCGGCCAGGCCGACACCGGTCAGGCGCCGTTCTCCGTGGGCGTGGTCACCGCGGCGGGTTCGGGCGGCGGCGAGTTCGGGCAGCGCGAGCTGCAGCAACTGTGGGGGAAGGGCAGCCGGTACGTCGGCCCGTACCAGTCCATCGCCTGGTTCTACGCCGCCAGCACCGGCCAGATCTCCATCCGCCGCGGCTTCAAGGGCCCCTGCTCCGTCGTCGCCGCCGACGAGGCCGGCGGCCTGGACGCCCTCGCGCACGCGGCGCGGGCCGCGCGGCGCGGCACCGATGTGATCGTGGCCGGTGCGACCGAGGCACCGCTGGCCCCCTATTCGATGGTCTGCCAGCTCGGCTACCGGGAACTGAGCACCGCTCAGGACCCGGCGCGCGCCTACCGCCCGTTCACCGCCGAAGCCTGCGGATTCGTGCCCGCCGAAGGCGGCGCCATGCTCGTCGTGGAGGACGAGCGCGCGGCCCGGGAGCGGGGCGCGAGCGTACGGGCCACCGTCGCCGGACACGCGGCCACGTTCACCGGCGCCTCCCGCTGGGCCGAGTCCCGGCACGGGCTCACCCGGGCCATCGGCGGCGCCCTGGAGGAGGCGGGCTGCGCTCCCGGCGAGATCGACGTGGTGTTCGCCGACGCCCTCGGCATACCGGAGGCGGACCGTGCCGAGGCCCTGGCCATCGCCGACGCCCTCGGCGCGCACGGCGGACGCGTACCCGTCACCGCACCCAAGACGGGTATCGGCCGCGGCTACTGCGCGGCGTCCGTGCTGGACGCCGCGGCGGCCGTGCTCGCGATGGAGCACGGCCTGATCCCGCCCACCCCCAACGTCTTCGACGTCTGCCATGACCTCGACCTCGTGACCGGCCGGGCCCGCGCCGCCGAGCTACGCACGGCGCTGATCATCAGCCGGGGCCTCATGGGGTCGAACTCGGCGCTCGTACTGCGGCGCGGCACCCCGTAGGCGAACGACCAAAAGGATCGAGCTAAGGAGAAGAAGCGCATGAGTGAGCCAATCACCGTGGAAGAGCTGTCCGAACTCATGAAAAAGGCAGCCGGAGTCACCGTCGCCCCCGGCGAACTGCAGGAGCGCAGCGACTCCGGCTTCGACGCCCTCGGCATCGACTCGCTCGGTCTGCTCGGCGTCGTGGGCGAGTTGGAGAAGCGGTACGGCACCCCGCTGCCTCCCGACGCGGAGCGCTGCAAGACCCCGCGGCAGTTCCTCGACCTCGTCAACGGTGCCCTCGTGGCAGGAGCGTGACATGACCGGACACACCGAGAACGACATCACCATCGCCGCCCCGCTGGACCTGGTCTGGGACATGACCAACGACGTGGCGAACTGGCCTCAGCTGTTCAGCGAGTACGCCTCCGTCGAGATCCTCTCCCAGGAGGGGAACAAGACCACCTTCCGGCTGACCATGAAGCCCGACGACAACGGCACCGTCTGGAGCTGGGTCTCGGAGCGGGAGACGGACCGCGACGCGCTCAGCGTGCGCGCCCGCCGCGTCGAGACCGGCCCCTTCGCGTACATGAACATCCGCTGGCAGTACGAGAAGGTGCCCGAGGGCACCCGGATGGTGTGGACGCAGGACTTCGCGATGAAGCCGGACGCCCCGGTCGACGACGCCTGGATGACGGCCAACATCAACAAGAACTCCAAGGTCCAGATGGCCCTGATCCGGGACCACATCGAAAAGGCCGCCGCGGAACACCGTCCCGTGCCGTCCCTGACCGACTGACCCGGACGGAGAACAGGTCGATGCCCCAGTCGAAGTCCACGCACCAGCCCAAGTCCAAGTCCATGCACCAGTCCAAGTCCCCGTCCATGCACCAGAGCCTGATCGTCGCCCGGATGCTGCCGGGGTCGGCCCCCGACATCGCCAAGGTCTTCGAGGAGTCCGACCGGAGCGAGCTGCCGCATCTCGTGGGAGTCGCCCGCCGCAGCCTCTTCCAGTTCGGCGAGGTGTACATGCACCTCATCGAGTCCGAACAGGACCCCGGCCCGGCCATCGCCAAGTTGGCAGGACACCCCGAGTTCCGGGACATCAGCGAGCGCCTGTCGGCGTATGTCACCGCGTACGACCCCGCGACCTGGCGCTCCCCGAAGGACGCGATGGCCCACTGCTTCTACCGCTGGGAGCGGGACCCCACCGCCTGAACCGCACCACGCCGAACGGCCGCCGGGCCCGCGACAGTCAGTCTGCCGCGGGCCCGGCGGCCGTAGGTTCGAGGAACGCGCTGATCACCCGGGCACGGTGCAGTCGAACGCGTGCAGATACGGATTGACCGGTCGTACGTCGCCGATGACCAGCCCCGCGTCGGTCAGCCGCCGGGTCATGCTCTCAGTGGTGTGCTTGGCCCCGCCGACGTTGAGGAGCAGCAGCAGGTCCATGGCGGTACTGAACCGCATCGACGGCGTGTCGTCGACGAGGTTCTCGATGACCACGACCCGCGCCCCCGGCCCGCCTGCCTCGATGACGTTGCGCAGGGTCCGGGCGGTGCTGTCGTCGTCCCACTCCAGGATGTTCTTGATGATGTACGCGTCTGCCCTGACCGGAACGGCCACCCGGCAGTCCCCGGCCAGGACGCGCACCCGGTCCGCGAGCGCACCGCCCGCACGCAGCCGTGGGTCGGCGTTGTCCACCACGCGCGGCAGATCGAGCAGTGCGCCGTGCATCGAGGGGTACTTCTCCAGCAGGCTTGCCACCACATGCCCCTGCCCGCCCCCGATGTCGGCCACCGATGAACTCCTCGACAGGTCGAGGAAGTCGGCGACATCCCGCGCGGACTGCACGCTGGAGGTCGTCATGGCCCGGTTGAAGACGTCGGCCGATTCCGGGGCGTCTTGGTTGAGGTAGGTGAAGAACTCCTTGCCGTACAGGTCCTCGACGACGTTCCGTCCGGTGCGTACCGCCTCGTCGAGCCTGGGCCACGCGTCCCAGGTCCATGGCTCGGTGCACCACAGCGAGATGTGGCGCAGGCTGTGCGGGTCGTCCTCGCGCAACAGCCGGGACATGTCGGTATGCGCGAACGTCCCGTCCGGCCGCTCGGCGAACAGGCCGTAACAGGACAGGGCCCTGAGCAGCCGTCGCAGCGGCCCCGGTTCGGCCTTCACCGCGCCCGCGAGATCCTCCACACTCCTGGGCTCGTCCCCGAGAGCGTCGGCGACCCCGAGCCGGACGGCTGCGCGGAGGGCGGCGGCACATGCCGCTCCGAACACGAGCTCCCTCAGCCTCATGGACGGCGGCGGGGCGGTCTGTGCGGTCGTCATGTGCCGCTTCCCTTCCTTCACTTCTTCTCTTCCGAGGATGAATGCGATGAATGCGTGAATGCGATGGATACGGCCGGCCGGTCAGCACAGTCCCGCGGGCCTGGACGCCCCGCAGGAGTTGCCGTCGAAGGTGTTGCCCTTGCCGGTGTCCGTGTTGACGAGGTCGGCGGGGGCGTTTCCTTCCAGCCAGTTGCCGTTGATCCGGTTCCGCTCGCTGGTGACGCCGACCATGCTCTTGAACAGGACGACGCCGCCCGACAACGGCGATTTGCCGACGTTGTCGAAGACCTCGTTCCCGGTGACGAGGGTCTCCTCGGCGCCGGTCAGGACGATGCCGGAGCCCTGCAGGAAGGGCAGCCGTGCGGTCTTCGGGCAGTACGCGTTGTTCCGCGCGACGTGGTTGTCCCGTACGGCCAGGTCGCCGGCCTTCGGCTTGTTCTCGTCACCGACGACGAAGACTCCCGCGCAGTTGCCGGTGATGTGGTTGCCCACGACGCCGAGGTTCCGCAGGCGCCGGACGGTGACGCCGATGCGGTTGCCCTCCAGCCGGTTGTGCGCCACCACCGTTCCCCGGCTGTCCGCGGCGCCGTTCTCGGCCGTGACCGTGTTGGCGAGGAACAGGCCCGCGTCACCGTTGTCCCGGGCGGTGTTCCACCGGAACTCACCGCGCACGGAACTCTCCTGGGCGATGCCCCACACCCCGTTCCTCGTCGCGGTCACGTTCCGCACCGTCAGACGGTCGGTCCGCGCGCTGTACACCCCGTTCTTGGCGAAGCCGGTCACCTTCAGGGAGTCGAGGGTGACGTCCTCGACTCTGCGCTTCGTCGTCCCCTCCACACAGATGCCGTTGCCGTCCGCGGCACAGCTGTTGGCGGCCCTCTTCGCGCTGGGCTTGATCACGACGCCCTGGTCCATGCCACGCACCGTGAGCCCGGGTGTGCTGATCGCGACGCTCTCGCGGTAGGTGCCGGGTCTCACGAGAACGGTGTCTCCCGGTTCTGCGACATCCACCGCCCGCTGGATCGACTCGCTCGGATCGACCACGTGAACCGTATGGCCGGCAGCCGGCGGGGCGGCCCCGAGCCCCGTCCCGATGACCGCTGCTGCGCACGCCAGGTAGGCGATATTATGTTTCGTCATATTCCATACTTTATGTACCAGTTGCCGCCGCACAGCACGGATGCGCCATCCGGCGGCGTGTCCCGGCCGACAGCGCCCTGGACGGTGGCATGGACAACGGCATGGACAGCGGCATCGCCGGCGGCCTGGATCACCAGTGGCCTGGATCACACGTACTGGATTGAGTGGCCCACCCGGTGGTTGTCCGTATTGGGCTGTGACGGCCCAGTTGCCGGTGCAAGGATGAAGCCGCCATGAGTGCTGGACGGAGTGTTCGTACGCTGAGGGCCGCGATGTTCGCGGTCGTCTGCGTGCTGTTCGCTGTCCAGGGGCACGTGATGACCTCCGGTGTCGCCGTGCCCGGCTGGGCGCTGGCCGCCGGAGCCGTGGCCGCGGGCGGCATGGCATGGGGCCTGGCCGGCCGGGAACGCGGACTGTTCGTGGTCGGTTCCCTCGCGGTCGCCACTCAGGTGCTCCTGCACGCGTTGTTCTCGCTCGCGCAGGCGGTCGTACGGCCGGATTCGGCGTCGCTCGCCGAGAGTTGGGTGCGCCATCTGCTGTGCACGCCTCCCGGGAACGGCACGCACGCCCACGAGGCGTCGGCGGGCGCGCACTCCATGAGCCATGACATGGCGGGCATGACCTCCTCCATGGACTCGTCCATGACCCACGCGGGTCACCTCATGGACGGCATGTCCACCACGAGCATGCTCGCCGCCCACCTGGCCGCCGCCCTGCTGGGCGGACTGTGGCTGGCCCACGGTGAGCGCGCCGTCTTCCGTATCCTGCGGGTCCTCGCCGGGTGGCTCGTCGCACCCTTGCGGCTGCCGCTCCGGCTGCTGCCCGCGCCGCCGTACCGCCCGCGCGTCCGCGCCCTCGGAGACCGTACAGCTCACGCGCTGCGGCAGCTCCTCCTCGTATACGCGATCACTTCTCGGGGTCCGCCCGCCGGTCCCGCTGTCGCCTGACGACAGCCGGAGCCACCCACAGTCACCGGAACCGCCGAGCCCTGTGCTCGTGCCTGGTTCCTGGACCCCGAAGAGGACACACGTGTTCACTCCTGCCCTGCACGGCGCACCCAGCGCCGACCGCCTGCACGACGAGTCGATAACGTCCTGGGCGCTCGCCGCCCGTGGCGGTGACCTGGACGCCGTCGAGAAGTTCGTCCGCGCCCTCCACCGGGACGTCAGCCGCTACGTGACCTACCTCAGCGCCGACCCGCAAGCCGCCGACGACCTGACCCAGGACACCTTCCTGCGGGCCCTCGGCAGCCTGCACCGTTTCGAAGGCCGTTCCTCGGCGCGGAGCTGGCTGCTGGCCATCGCGCGCCGCGCGGTCGTCGACAACCTCCGGTACGCCTCCGCCCGGCCCCGCCTGTCGGACCGGGACAACTGGCAGACGGCGGCCGAACTCGCCCAGCCGCGCGGCCTGCCCGGCTTCGACGACGGCATAGCCCTCGCGGAACTCCTCTCCGCACTGCCCGACGACCGCCGCGAGGCCTTCGTACTGACCCAGATGCTGGGCCTGTCCTACGAGGAGGCGGCACGGTACGGCGGCTGCCCGGTCGGCACGGTGCGCTCACGCGTGGCCCGCGCCCGCAGCGCACTGATCGAGTCCCTGTACGAGGCCGAAGGCCACGAGCCGCTGGCCGCGGCGGCTGCCTGATAACCCGTACGACCTCGTATGACTCGTACGAGCCTGTACGACGCGTAACCCGTGCATCGCCCGCCGCCGCCCGGCTCATGGGCCGGGCGGCGGCGCCCCGGAGACCCGAACCAAGCCCCCCACACCACTGCTACTAGGAGCCCCCGTGCATCACCCGAGCCATGCCCTTGCCCTTCCCCGCAGCCTGCGCCGAGTCGGCGCCCTCGGCGCTCTCACGGCAGCCGCGTTCGCGGTCGCCGTCGCTACCGCGGGGCCGGCCGCCGCCCATGCGGACGTCGAGGCGGAGGGCGCCCGGGCCCTCGACCAGAACGTCGCGCTGAACTTCTCCGCGGCCTCGGAGTCCGCCTCGGCCGGAATCAGCAAGCTTGAGGTGGTCCTCCCCAAGGGCATCGCGCCCGGCGACATCACCTACAAGGAGGGCCCGGACGGCTGGAAGTTCACCGCCACCGACCGGGGTTACACCGTCGCCGGACCGAAGCTCCCCGTCGGGGAGGACGCCGAACACGTCGTCACCGTACGGCAGTTGCCCGACGCCAAGTCGCTGGTCTTCAAGACCGTGCAGAGCTACAGCGACGGCAAGGTGGACCGCTGGATCGAACTTGAGGAAGAAGGCAGCTCGGACGGTCACGGCCACGGTCACCCCGCCCCCCGCCTGGACCTGAAGCCCGCCGC
>NZ_JAAKZX010000266.1 GCF_011045025.1 Streptomyces ureilyticus | reverse complement strand
GCCGAAGGCTCGGTCTACGCGGATCGCCGCGAGGCTCGGGGCGAAGCCCCGAGGATGGGATGGGTAGGGGCGGCGGGGGCGAACCACCGGTAGCCGCACCGTGGCGTCAGAGCCGCCCGATATCCCCGCGAGGCATCCGCGGCTGCCGCCGAGGCGGAGTGCGGCCGCTGAGCAAAATGAGCCGAGCCGCACGATGCCGCTGCCCGGCATAGGGCTCCAACAACGACAACATGACGGAGTCATCCGCATCCCGATCCCCCGCCAGCGCAAACCCCACAATCCCCGGCAGATGCAGATCCCCAACGGTCACCGAATCCGCCGCACCATGACTCCGCTGCACGGTCTCCGCCGAAGTCCAGGGCCCGATCCCGGACACAAGCTCAAGCCGAGCCTGCGCGGCAACCGGCTCGAACCCCACCGCCTCCTCCAACCGCCGAGCCACCCGAACCGCCCGCAGAACCGTAGACGCCCGCTTGTTGTCCACCCCGGCCCGATGCCACTCCCACGAGGGGATCAGGCCCCAGGTCCGCGGCTCCGGCATGACGTACATATGCCCGGGCGCGGGCCCGGGCGCCGGCACCCCGTACTTCCGTACGAGCAGCCGCCACGCCCGATACGCCTCCTCCGTCGTGACCTTCTGCTCGAGAATTGACGGAATCAACGACTCCATGACGAGCCCCGTACGCGTCAGCCGCAGCCCAGGCCGCCGATGCCGCGTGATCGCCACCAGCCGATGCCGAGGCTCGAAGGCTGAGGGATCGTCCAACTCCCCGAGCATCTGGGGAAGTTGCTCCAGCAGCCAGTCGGTTCCAGGGCCCCAGGCTTCGCCTACGGCCACCCCGCCCCGCATCGATACCCGCAAGGTCCCGGGCCCGGAGGGCGTACGGCTGGCCCGCCACACGGACCCGTCCGGCATCGCCCGGAACGTCGGATCGGCGGACCCACGCCGCAGTGGCCCGAGCACGAGCCCGAGATCGAGTGGCCCGGGCGGCGTCCAACTGCGCGTACGCCCGGGCGCCGCGGCCTGCCGGGGCACGCGCCCGGCGGCGGGGACATGCCCGCCGCGTACGGTCGTACGCGTGAGTCGGGGGTCGAAACGTCCGGCCACGGATGGGGTCCTAGGGGTATCGGGAGCGCGGGGCGCTGAGGCGCCTTAAGAGACTAGGCGCTCCGCTGGGAAAGCGGTTCGAAAACGGCGCGCCGTCCGCGACCGGCAGCCGCGACACCCTCAGCCGCCAGCCGCCAGCCGCCAGCCGCCAGCCGCCAGCCGCCAGCCGCCAGCCGCCAGCCGCGGACGCCGATCGCTCTTCCCGTCCCGCTCCAGGTCGCCTATCCAGGCGTCCTGCTTGGCGTCGAGAAGCCGCACGCCAGACACCGCACGCCGACCCCCAGCCGTCACCGCACCTCGATGAACGCCCCCGCCTCCCGCTCGGCCCGCGGCTTCGGATCCTCGGCCGCGTGCCCTACGGCAACCGCCCCCATCGGATCCCACCCTCCCGGCAGCCCGAGTACGTCCCGTACGACATCCCGGCAGAACATCGTCGACGACACCCACGCCGACCCCAGCCGCTCCCCGGCGAGCGCGACGAGGAAGTTCTGCACGGCGGCGCCCGCGGCGACCACGAACATCTCGCGCTCGGCCCCGTCCCGGCGCGCGTCGCCGTACGTGTGCGAGCCGTCCATGACGAGACAGGGCACGACGAGATACGGCGCCTTGCGCAGGACATCCCCTCGCCGTACGCGTTTGGCGATGGACTCCTCGCTCTTCCCGTCCTGCTCCAGGTCGGATATCCAGGCGTCCCGCATGGCGTCGAGAAGCCGCGTACGGGACTCCTCCGACTCCAGGAGGACGAACCGCCACGGCGTCGTGTGATGCGGCGCCGGCGCGGTCACGGCGGCGGCCACCGCACGGCGTACGGCCCCCGGATCGACGGGCTCGTCGGTGAAGGCCCGTACGGTACGCCGCTGGGTGACGGCCTCTCGTACGGCCTCGGAGGTGCCCAGCCGGAACATGTCGTCGCGCGCTCCGCGCACCATGGCCCGCGCCCCCTCGTCTTCATCGCTGCCAGTGCTGCCAGTGCTGCCAGTGCTGCCAGTGCTGCCAGTGATGACCGTGTGGGGCAGTCCGCGCACTACGGCGACGGGCAGCCCGTCGGCCTTGCCCTTGACCAGGTCGCCCGCGGCGGCGAGTTCGTCAGCTGTGGCGACGACGGTGGCACCGAGCGGGTTGCCGTACGCGTCGGTGCCGCCCCGGAGATCGTCGAGCACCCGGACACCGGCGGCCCCGATGGCGACATCGGTGAGCCCGGTACGCCACGGCCGCCCGAACGTGTCCGTGACGAGCACCCCGACGTCGACGCCCAGCGCGTCCCGCACCCCGTCCCGTATCGCCCGCGCGGACGCATCGGGGTTCTCGGGCAGCAACAGCACGGTCCCCGCAGGGGTGTTGGAGGCGTCGACCCCGGCCGCGGCCATCACAAGCCCCTGCCGGTTCTCGACAATCCGCAACGGCCCCCGCCGAGCCACCACCCGCACGGTCTCGGCATCGATGGCGGCTTCCCGGTCGTCGGCCTCGACGATCCGCCCTTCGGCCTTGGACACGATCTTCGAGGTGACGAGCAGTACGTCCCCGTCGAGCAGCCCCGGCTCGGCAGCGGCGATCAACTTGGCGAGATCGTCCCCCTCACGAATCTCGGGCAGCCCGGGAAGCGCCCAGACCCGATAACCGGGCACCGCACGCCCCGGACCTTCCCCGGCCGCGGCCAACTCCTGCGCATCCGGCCCCGAAACACCCCCGCCGCTCAAGCGCCACCCACCTCCTCCGCCAACGCCAGCGCCTCACGGGCCATCCGCGTCGCGGCCGCCAGATCGGTCATCAGGAGGGGTACGGCACGGCAGCGGATGCCGGCGGACTCCACGCGGTCCACGGCGGAGGCGTCGACCGTGTCGACGAGCCAGCCGTCGAGGAGCCCCGAGCCGTAGTGCTCGGCGACCGCAGCGGCTGTGGAGTCCACGCCGATGGCCGCGAGGACTTTGTCGGCCATGCCGCGCACGGGCGCGTCCCCGACGATGGGGGAGAGGCCCACAACGGGCACCCCCGCGTCGGCGATCGCCTCCCGTATGCCGGGCACGGCGAGGATCGTGCCGACGGACACGACGGGATTGGACGGCGGGAAGATCACCACGTCGGCCGAGGCGATCGCCTCGAGCACCCCGGGCGCCGGCTTCGCCTGGTCCGCGCCGACGGGCACCACTGCGTGCGCGTCGACGGAGGCCCGCAGCCGCACCCAGTACTCCTGGAAGTGAACGGCCTTGCGCTCGCCGTCCACCTCGACGGCCACATGTGTCTCGACGCGGTCGTCGGTCATGGGGATCAGCCGGACCCCCGGCTTCCAGCGGTCGCACAGCGCTTCCGTCACGGCGCTGAGCGGATAGCCGGCGCCCAGCATCTGCGTACGGACGATGTGCGTCGCGAAGTCCCGGTCGCCGAGCCCGAACCACTCGGGCCCCACTCCGTACGCCGCCAGCTCCTCCTTGAGATGGAAGGTCTCGTCGGCTCGCCCCCAGCCCTGATCTTCGTTGATGCCGCCGCCGAGCGTGTACATCACCGTGTCGAGGTCCGGGCAGACCTTCAGCCCGAAGAGATGGATGTCGTCCCCGGTGTTGCCGATGACGGTGACCTCCGCGTCCGGCACCGCCTGCCGCAGACCACGCAGAAACCGGGCACCGCCGATGCCGCCTGCCAGAACCACAATGCGCATGAGACTCAGTCTTGCAGGCGGGTACGACAACGCGTCAGCCGGTCGCCTCAGGCGGTGACGACATCCCCGTGCTCGTGGTCCCCGTGCTCCTGAGGGCGCGACGCGGCGCAGCGGGTCGCGTGCATCGGCATCTTGGTCAGCCCCGGGTAGTAGACGTGCAGGCTTACGGCCGGCTCGAGCGAGTCGTTGACCACTTCGTGGACGTACCCCGGCGCGAACACCTTTTGGGCGCCGACCTCCAACGCGCGGGTGCCGCGCTCCGTGCGCTCCGTCAGTGCGCCCTCCAGGACGGTGAACACGCCGGAGGACGGGCCGTGGTCGTGCAGCCCGCTGCCCTGCCCGGGCACCCAGGAGAGCAGCCACACTTCGTATCCGGGGCCGGTGCGCAGCCGGTGGTACCACCGGGACGTCGCGTCGTACTGGACGAGGTGCTCCCACTGGGAGCGGTCGGCGGCGATGGAGCGGGCCAGGCCGACGAATTCGGCCACGGTGGCCGGATGCTCGCGCGGCGCCTGGAGGAGGTGCGGGACTTCAAGGATGTCGCCGGCGATCTGAAGGTCGCTGTCGCTGTTCATGGAGTGCGGTGGTTCCTCGGCTGAAGAGGCCGGAAGGCCTGTGCTGGGAGATCTTGGAGGCGCCCTCGTCACGGGCGGAAGGGACCAGCGGCCAGGTACACGTGGTACCTGGCGGCAGCAGGAGCGCTGGGAAGGCTCAACAGCTGCGACAACAACAGCGACAGCTACAGCGAGCACGGGCAGCACCGAGGGACCCGGCGGTGCGGGTCGAGGTGAGCGCCAAGTTCGCGAGCATGCCCACAAGGACACCGGTTCACCCCTGCACTGTCAACTCGATGCCCGCTATGGCGGAGTATGCGCGAGATGTTTCACCCCATCCGGTTCCTCTGGGAGGTGAAAGGTTTGCTCTGGGGTCCGCCGGGACACATGGCGCAACAACCGGGCACGCAAACGTCGTTGCGATCCTGTGATCGGAATGTGATCCAGCTCGCTTCGAGCGTCGGCCGGAACTGAGATCGAACTCCCGGACGTCCTTCCCTGTACAGGTCCTGTGTGGGGCGGCACTCCCGGCCGGGTCTCTTCTTGCTGTCAGGGTTTATGCCGATTTGAACACTTTCCGCATGGCCTTGGTTCCGCAGAGTGAATAAGGGGCCCAATAGCAGATCTCGGCTTGACTCGCCCGGAGCAGCACACTTGTAATTTCACTCGTGTCGTTCAGCCGGAATCGGTAACGGCAGCATCACGGGGACGCGAGACGGACGAGGGGCGCACATGACCGAGCTGTTTCAGGAACTGCTGGTCGACGAGGCCGACGAGGAGCTCGGTTGGCAGGAGCGGGCGCTCTGCGCGCAGACCGACCCCGAATCCTTTTTCCCCGAGAAGGGCGGCTCCACCCGCGAGGCCAAGAAGGTCTGCCTCGCCTGCGAGGTCCGCTCCGAGTGCCTCGAGTACGCCCTCGCCAATGACGAACGCTTCGGCATCTGGGGCGGCCTGTCCGAGCGTGAACGGCGCCGCCTGAAGAAGGCCGCCGTATAGGAGATCGTCCAGCTCGTCCGGGAGATTTCGTACCGAACGGCCCGTCGCCGGTGGGTTATCCACAGGGGGCGGGCCGCAGTGTTGTCCAGCCGTTAGTGTGGGCCTCCGTCCGAGACACCCCAGTGCCCACACAGGGCGCAGGCGTCCACCGCAGTCCATCGAACCGGGGCCCGTACCTCGATGTCCGCGCACAGCCATCCGGCAGCTCAGTACGACTCTGCCGCCGCAGCGTTCGACCCGTCACGCCCGGCAGGTCTCGACCCGTCCCGCGCAGCTGCGTTCGACCCCTCCAGCCCGCCCGAGTTTCCGCGGCACGTGGTCACCGCCGTGCTGGTTTCGCACGACGGTGGCCGCTGGCTGCCCGACGCCCTCGCCGGGCTGCTCGGTCAGGAACGCCCGGTGCAGAACGCCGTGGCGGCCGACACCGGGAGCGCGGACGACTCCGCACGGCTGGTCACCGAAGCGCTCGGCGCCGACCGGGTGCTGCACCTCGCCCGGCGCACCGGCTTCGGCCAGGCCGTAGACGAGGCCGCCCGCACCGCCGGCGTGCTCACTCCGGACGATCTGCCGTACCTGAAGCGGCCCAGCGGCTGGGACCCGGTGACGCGGACCTGGCGCGACGACGCGTACGACATGCCGGAACTGCCGTACGGCGAGCCCGTCCAGTGGCTGTGGCTCCTGCACGACGACTGCGCCCCCGAGCCCGACACCCTGGCCCAGCTCCTCCGTGTCGTCGAGAACGAGCAGGAACTCGGCAAGGACGTCGCGATCATCGGCCCCAAACTCCGCGGCTGGTACGACCGACGGCAGCTCCTCGAGGTCGGCGTCACCATCGCCCACAGCGGCCGCCGCTGGACCGGCCTGGACCGGCGCGAACAGGACCAGGGCCAGCACGACCACGTACGGCCCGTGCTGTCCGTTTCCACGGCAGGCATGCTGATCCGCCGCGACGTCTTCGAGCAGCTCGGCGGCTTCGACCGGCGGCTGCCCCTGATGCGTGACGACGTCGACCTGTGCTGGCGCGCCCAGGCCGCGGGACACCGCGTCCTCGTCGCCCCCGAAGCGGTCGTACGCCATGCCGAGGCGGCCTCCCGCGAGCGGCGCACCGTCGACTGTGTGGGCCGTACGTCCGCCTCCCCGCACAAGGTCGACAAGGCCGGCGCCGTCTACACGCTGCTCGTCAACTCCCGCAGCGCCGTGCTGCCCTGGGTCCTGCTGCGGCTTGTGCTCGGCACCCTGCTGCGCACCGTCGCGTATCTCGTCGGCAAGGTCCCCGGACAGGCCGTCGACGAAATCCGGGGCCTTCTGGGGACGCTGCTGCGGCCCGAACGGATCATCGCCGGGCGGCGCAGGCGCGGTCGTCCACAGGTCGACAAGGGGGAGCTGCGCGCGCTGTTCCCGCCGCCGGGCGCGACCGTGCGGGCCACCATCGAGCAGGCCGCGGGCAACCTCGTGGGCAGCTCCGACCCCGAGCTGAACGCGGCCGGCCGGCACGGCGGCGCCGTCGAGTCCGGGCCCGGCGGTGATGACGCCGACTTCCTGGAGATCGAGCAGTTCGCCCGGCTCAAGCGCGTCGCCCGCAAGCCTGGGCCCGTGCTCTTCGTAGTGCTCCTCTTCGCCTCGCTCATCGCCTGCCGTGAACTGATCGGCGGCGGTGCGCTCGCGGGGGGCGCCCTCCTGCCCGCACCCTCCGACGCCTCCGCGCTCTGGTCGCGCTACCTGGACGGCTGGCACCCCGTCGGCGCCGGTGGCACCCATTCCGCGCCGCCCTATCTGGCGCTCGTCGCGCTGCTTGCCAGTGTGCTGTTCGGCTCCACCGGGCTCGCGGTCACCGTCCTGCTCGTCGGCTCTGTGCCGTTGGCCGGCTTCACCGCGTACTTCGCGTCCCGGCCGCTCGTCATGTCGCGGCTGCTGCGGGCCTGGGCGTCCATCGCGTACGCCTTCCTGCCCGCCGCCACCGGAGCGCTCGCGGGCGGTCGCATCGGCACCGCCGTCCTCGCCGTCCTCTTGCCCCTCATCGCGCGCGCGGGCATCGCGGCGAGCGGCTTCGCCTCGACGACGGCGCGCGGCAGTTGGCGTGCCACCTGGGCGTACGCGCTGCTGCTGACCCTTGCCACCGCCTTCACGCCGATCGTGTGGCCCATCGCCCTGGTGCTGGGCCTCGCGCTGCTGGCCGTGCGGCGGGGCGAAATCGTCGCCTATGGGCTCCGTTTCCTGGCGCAGCTCGGCACTCCGCTGCTGGTCCTGGCGCCCTGGTCGCTGTCACTGCTGCCCTTCGGCTTCTTCCAGGAGGCCGGTCTCGAGTTCGGCGAAGGGTCGGCGTCCGCGCTCGATCTCCTCGGCGGCAGCCCCGGCGGCCCCGGCACCGTCAGCGGGCTGATGCTCATCGGCATCGTGTGCGCCGCGCTGGCCGCCCTGCTGCGCGCAGAGCGTCAGTTGGGAATCTGGACGGCCTGGGCGGCTGCCCTTGTAGCGCTCGTGTTCGCCGTCCTGTCCAACAGTTCCGCCTGGGCCGGGCCCGCCACGCTCGTCTACGGCCTCGCCCTCCTCGCCGCCGCCGCGCTCGGCGCAGACGGGGCACGCTCGCGGGTGGCCGAGCAGAGCTTCGGCTGGCGGCAGCCGGTCGCCGCGCTCATCGCGTTCGCCGCCGCCGCGGGACCGCTACTCGTCGCCGCCGGGTGGATGATCGGCGGCGCCGACGGGCCCCTGGAGCGGCGCGACCCCGTCCAGGTGCCCGCGTTCGTCGCCGAGGAGAGCAACACCCGCGACCAGGCCCGCACCCTCGTCCTCGACACAGACTCGACCGCCCGGGTCGGCTACACGCTCGTACGCGGCTCCGGTGCCCGGCTCGGAGACGCCGAACTGGCCACCGCGGACGGCGAGAACAAGAGGCTCGACTCCGTCGTCGCCAACCTCGTCGCCGGTTCCGGAGCCGACCAGACCGATCAGCTCGGCGGATTCGCCGTGCGCTACGTGCTCGTGCACCAGGGAGCGCCCCGCGAGGTCAGCCGCGTCCTGGACGCCACGCCCGGACTGACCCGGCTGAGCCAGCAGGACGGCAGCGCCCTGTGGCGCGTGGAGCGGCAGGTCTCCCGCGCGGCCATCGTCCCCGCGTCCGGCGACCCGCGGCCGATCGCCGCCGGACCCGTCGAGGTGCACACCACGATCCCGTCCGGCGAGGCAGGGCGTGTACTGCGCCTCGCCGACACCGCCGACGAGGGCTGGACCGCCACCCTCGACGGCAAGCCGCTCACCAGGACCACGCTCGACGGCTGGGCGCAGGGCTTCGAACTGCCCGCCGGTGACGGCCGGCTGGACGTCACCTTCGAGCCGCCGGCGCTCCACACCGGTTGGCTGTGGGCCCAGGGCGCGCTCGCCGTCGTCCTCGTGGTGCTCGCCCTGCCCGGCCGTCGCCGAGACGTCGACGACGACCTCCCGGAAGAGCCGGTCGTCCCCGCCCAGCCTGTTTCCGGCGAGGGCCGCAGGGCCCGCCGACTGCGCGCCCAGGCCGAGGCCGAGGCCGAACAGGCAGCCCCGGACGAGCAGTTCACGCCGGACGCCCCGCCGCCTCCTCCGGAGGAGCAACCGGTCCCGGCCGCTGTCCCGCCGCAGCAGCCCTATAGCGGGTGGGAGACGACGGCGTACACGGGCACCGGCTCCGAATACGGCACGTACGGCGATCAGTACGAGAGCGCCCAGCAGTACCAGGCGGGCACCTATGGGCAGCAGCCGTACCAGACGGACCCGTACCAGGCAGGCCAGTACGACGCGTACGCGTACGGGTCGGGGACCCCGGCCTACGACCCGACGCAGCCGTACGCCCAGGGCTACGAAGCGCCGTACGACCCAGAGCAGCAGCCGCAGCAGCAGTCGCAGCCGCCGCACGGCACCGACCGTGAGCGCCCCGACGGGAGCCAGCAGTGAACCGCCCCACCGTGTCCCTGATCGCCGGCGTGGCCGCGCTCGCCGCCGTCGCCGGATTCGCCTCCCTCACCGAGCCGCAGGCCTCCGGCTCGGACACGACGGCGAAGACGGCCACCCAGATGCCCGTGGAGCGCACCAGCCTGCTCTGCCCGGGGCCCAGCGCCTCGGATGTCGCCGAGACCGCGTACACGTCGTTCACGCCCGTCACGGAGGGCGCCGAAGCAAAGGGCGAAGCCGAACTCGCCCCTGCGGGTGAGGAGTCGGTCGGTTCCGAAAACGGCGACAAGGAGAGTGGCAACAGCGGCAAGGGTGACAAGGAGGGGGCCAAGAAGCCCGTCCTGACGCCGAAGGAGCCCGGCAAGCCGGTCATCGGCGAGGCCTCGGGTGCGGACGCACCCGCGCTCATCGGCACCGCTGAGGGCGGCTTCGCCCCCGGCTGGACCGTCCAGCAGACCACCGCGGTCTCCGCCGGTACCGGTCGCGGCCTGCTCGGCGCCAACTGCACCGCTCCGGACACTGACTTCTGGTTCCCGGGCGCCAGTACGGCCGAGGAGCGCACCGACTACGTGCACCTCACCAACCCCGACGACTCCGCCGCCGTCGCCGACATCGAGCTGTACGGCAAGGATGGCAGGCTCAAGTCGGCTTCAGGGGAGGGCATTCAGGTCCAGCCGCACTCCACGGAGCCGGTGCTGCTTTCCACGCTGATCGACGCGCAGCAGAGCGACCTCACGGTGCACGTGAGCGTTCGCAGCGGGCGGGTCGCCGCCGCCGTCCAGGCCCTCGACGACAAGCTCGGCGGCGACTGGCTGGCCGCCTCTGCGGACCCGGCGGGCAGCCTCGTCCTGCCGGGCATTCCCAAGGACGCGACGTCCGTACGCCTGGTCGCCTTCACGCCCGGCGACCTGGACGCCGACCTGAAGGTGCAGCTGGCCTCGCGGTCCGGGCTGATCACGCCCGCGGGGAACGAGACGCTGCACGTGAAGGCCGGAATGACGGCCGCTGCCGACCTCGGCGACGTCACGCGTGGCGAGGCGGGCTCCCTGGTGCTGACGCCGACCGAGGAGGCCGTGCCGGTGGTGGCAGGGCTGCGGGTCGTGCGGGGCAAGGGCGCCAAGCAGGAGACGGCGTTCATCCCGGCCACCCGCCCGGTGGGCACGCGCGCGACGGCCGCCGACAACCGCTCCAAGGGCTCCACGCTTTCCGTGGTCGCCCCCACCGACGCCGCCGAGATCAAGGTCACGGCCTCCGCCGGGAGCGAGGGCGGCACGGCCGCGAGCAGGACGTACAAGGTCAAGGGCGGCACCACCCAGGACATCGAGGCGCCCGTTCCCAGCGGCCTCAAGGGCTCGTACGCGCTGACCGTCGAGCCCGTCTCCGGCGGCCCCGTCTACGCCGCGCGGACGCTGGAGGTCCCCGAGGGCGGCATACCGATGTTCACGGTCCAGACCCTGCCGGACGACCGGGGGATGGTGGCGGTGCCGGACGCGGAACAGGATCTCTCGGTGCTGCAGGAGCAGAAGTAGGGCCCACGCGCGCGTGCGCGGGGTTGGCGTGTCGGCCGCTACTTGCGCGTGGCGTCGTACGCGCCGCCCCTACGGATATCAGTCCTCGCCGTACCGGGGATCCACTGTCTCCGGAGTCAGCCCCAGCAGCTCGGCGACCTGTTCCACCACGACCTCGTGGACCAGGGCCGCGCGCTCGTCGCGTCCCTTGGTGCGGATCTCGACCGGACGGCGGTAGACGACGACGCGTCCGGGCCGGCCGTCGTGCGCCGCGATCGTGCCGCCCAGGGGTACCGCCTCGTCGCCCCAGTCCC
>NZ_JAAKZX010000265.1 GCF_011045025.1 Streptomyces ureilyticus | reverse complement strand
CGGTCGTTGATCGGGGCGCTGCTGTTCGTGGGGGCCCCCAACTCCTGGCCGGCACCGCCCCGTCCAGGGTCCACTGGCTCGAACTCAAGGCATGCCCGTCCGGCGTCGGTGAAGCCCGTCGCGTGATCGGTGAGCGGCTGCGCACCTGGCGGCTGCCCGAGCAGATGTGCCAGGACGCGCTCCTGATCCTTTCGGAGCTGGTCACGAACGCGATACGTCACACTCCCAGTACGCGGATCCTCTGCTGCGCCGGCCTCACCGCGGACCGGCTGCTCCACCTCGAAGTGCACGACGAGGACCTCATGGCGCGGACCCTGCCCCCACGCGACCCGACCCCGGAGGACGAAGGCGGGCGTGGCCTGTTACTCGTGGAGCACTTCGCGGACGCGTGGGGCGCCGAGCGCTCCGTTCTCACCGGGGGGAACACGGTGTGGGCGGCTTTTTCCTCGGCGTGCGGGTGACGCCGTACCGGATGTGCCGAAAGTGCGTGTCGTGCCGGGAATGAAGGGGCGGGACTGACCAGGGCAGGAATCGAATCTTCGTGGATGGGCGCTTTACGGTGTCCTGATGCGAATTGTTCCTAGGTGGGCCTTGCTCTCGTCGGGGTGTGCGCCCGTCCTGCTGGCCGGAGGCTGGGCGATCGCGGCGGTCCTGGAGGGGCCCGCCTACGACCCCGTCAGCCAGACGATCAGTGTCCTGGCCGCGTACGGGGCCGCCGGATTCTGGGTGATGACCGCGGGGCTGTTCGCCCTGGGCGTCTGCCACCTGCTGACCGCCTGGGGGCTGCGCGCCGCCGCACTCGCCGGACGTGTGGCGCTGGCCGGCGGGGGAGCGGTGACCCTGGCTGTTGCACTGTTCCCGGTACCGAGCAGTGGGGGTTCTCTGCGTCACGGTTTCATCGCCGGGGCCGGATTCGCTCTCCTGGCGGTGTGGCCGGTTCTGGCAGCCGATCGCAGGAGGGGCGCGCCCTGGGGGCTCCGGCCCGCGCCCTCGTTCGCGGCGACCGCCCTGATGACCGTCAGCGCGGCATGGTTCGTACTCGAAATGCACCGCCATGGCGCCGCTGGTGTCGCCGAACGTGTGGTGACCTCCATCCAGTCCCTCTGGCCCTTCGTGGTCGTCGCCTCGTGCGTCCGCCACGATGAGGACAAGCCCGCGATGTGGGGGGTGAATGCCTAGTGAAGTGGCGTCACTTCCAAGTGGCCAGGTATTCGCCGATTTTCTCCCGCATGAATACGGAGGACTCCTTCGCCTTCTCCTCCCAGGCGAACACGCAGGCGGTGAGAGTGCCGTCGAAACCGGCTGCGTCGAGCTCGCGGAAGAGTTCCCCGAAGTCGACCTCACCCTCGCCCATGTTCAGGTGCTGGTGGATGCGGGCCGGGGTGCCGGGCGGGTTGAGGATGTAGCGGTTGCCGGAGGACGCCGTGTGGTCGAAGGCGTCGGCGAGGTGGACATGGGTGAGCAGGTCGCCCGCGTACTCGATGATGCCGGGGGCGTCGTCGCCGATGTGGAAGGTGTGCGGGGCGCAGTACAGGAAGCTGACGTTCGGGTGGTTGATGCCGCGGATGAAGTTGATCGCGTCGTAGCCGTTCTCGATGAAGTCGTCGGGATGCGGCTCCAGAGCGAGGTGGATGCCCTCGCGTTCGAACAGCGGCAGCAGTTCGTCCATCGACTTCCAGAACTGGGCCTCGCTGTGGTCCGGGTCCTCGGGGCGGCCGTTGAACTCGGAGATCATGCTGGTGACGCCGAGGTCCGCGCTGATCTGGATGGCCCGCTTCCAGTACCGTACGGCGGCCTGCCGCGCGTCCTCGTCCGGACCCGACCAGCGGAACAGGGGGAGCATGGAGGAGATGCCGACGCCCGCGCCTTCCAGGGCCTTGCGGAACTTCGCGACCGTGCCGTCGTCGACGCGCGGGTGGCGGAAGAACGGGATGAAGTCCTCCCGCGGCGAGAGTTCGATCCACTCGTAGCCCAACTCGGCTACCACCGCTGGCAGTTCGAGCAGCGGAGTGTTGCGGATCATGTACGGGTCGAGGGCGATCTTCATGATTGCGTTACTCCTTGGTGCGGGCTGAAGTGTTGATTTGAAGCGCTTTAAGTGCTGGTACCATCGGCGGCGTCACAGGCAGATGTCAAGGGTGCTGCGCAGCAACAGGGGAGGTCGTGTGGACGAGGTCGGCTCCGGTGCCCCCGCGGGCGGCAACGGCGCGGCTCCGCGTCCCCGCCTGGAGGACGTCGCCGCGCGCGTCGGCCTGTCGACGGCGTCGGTGTCGCTCGTGCTGCGGGGCGTGCCAGGGCCCAGCGAGCGCACCCGGCAGCGCGTCCTGAAGGCCGCCGCCGAACTCGGCTACCGCCCCGACCGCACCGCCAGCGCCCTGGCCAGCAGGCGCAGCCGGCTGCTCGGCGTCATGGTCGACATCCACAGCCCGTTCCATGCCGAGCTGGTCGAGCACCTGCACACGGCCGCCGAGGAAGTCGGCTACGACCTGGTCCTGAGCACCCTGACCCGTACCCGCGACGAGAACACGGCCGTCGAGACGCTGCTGGCCTTCCGCTGCGAGGCGCTGCTCCTCCTCGGGCCGGTGGCCCCTGCTTCCGTCCTCGCCGAGCTCGATCGCAGGGCGCCCGTCATCTCTGTGGGCCGCCGGATCGCGGGGGCGTCACTGGACGTCGTCCGCTCCGCCGACGACGACGGAGTCGGTCAGACCGTCGACCACCTGGTGGGGCTCGGCCACCGTGCGATCGCGTACGTCGATGGCGGCAAGGGTGTGATCGCCACGGACCGGCGCCGCGGCTATCGCAGTGCCATGCGCCGTCACGGTTTCGACGCACATATCGGGATACTGCGCGGCGACCATACGGAGGAGGCCGGCGAGAGGGCCGGTCGGCGCTTCGTCGACGACGGCGGCGACCTGCCGACTGCCGTCGTGGCCTTCAACGACCAGAGCGCCATCGGGCTGCTCTCCGCGTTCCGGCGGGCTGGGATCGACGTTCCCGGCGCTGTGTCCGTGGCCGGCTATGACGACGACGCGCTGTCACGGTTGGCCGCTTTCGATCTGACCACGGTCAGCCAGAACGCCGAGGAGCAGGCCCGTCAGGCCGTGACGGCCGCTGTCGAGCGCCTGGATCAGGGTCGCACGGTGCCCCGGGAGATCGTCCTTGTTCCGTCGCTGGTTGTGCGGGGGAGTACGGCTGGGCCCCGCTGATCCGGCGGGTTGCCTCCGGCGGTGGGGCGGTTGGGTTCGCTGTCGGCTGACGGTTCGTTGTGGTTGGTGAGCGTGATGGGTGACGGTTCCAGGAGCGCCCCTTCGGGGGCGCGGGGCTGTGAACATCAGCGGCTCCGCCGCGATGGGGGTCCCCCCGCTCGAGCGAAGCCGAGAGTGGGGGAGCGACCAGCCACAGCGGGCCCGCAGTCGCGACACGCACCCCAGCCCCACGAACCCAACCCGCTCAACCGCCGGACGTGCCCAGTCGAACTCCTCGACGTACTCCTCCGGCGGTCCCAGCTCGGGGCGGTTCCGCAACTCCAGGCTTGCGCCGAGGCGTTCCAGCTCGAGGACCGTCACCGTGTTTTCGCCGGTGTGCAGCAGTGGTGCCGGGCAGTAGAGGGTGACCTGGGGGCCGATCTCCCAGTAGCGGCCGAGTAGGAAGCCCGGGGCCGGCCAGTGGGTCACGTACGCGAGCCGCGACGACGGCATCGGGCACGACCGCACCCTGACCGGCTTCGGCAGCGTCACGATCTCCCGGCTCCGGGTGGCGCTGACCGGGCAGATCGCGACGGAGCAGTACACCCCGACGCTGACCGAGATCGCTGTGTACCGCAGCGGCGGGTAGACAGCCCGGTCAGGGGAGGATGACGGTCTTGCCGCGGGAGTGTCCGGTGCGGGCGCGGGCCACCGCGGCGGGAGCGGCGGTCAGGGGAACTTCGGCGTCGATCCTGATGCGGAGCTTCCCGGCGGCGGCGAGGTCGGCGAGGGCCTCGAGTTCTGCCCGGCTGGGGTTGTTGGAGAGGTTGACGCCGCGGACCTCTCGGGCGGCCAGGGCGTCGGGGTCGGCGGCGCCGTTGGTGCTGACGAGGATGCCGCCGGGTTTGAGCAGGTCTACCAGGGAGTCGGTGTCGCCGCCGTGCGGGGTGATCAGGTCGAGGACGGCGTCGATGCCGTCGGGGTGGGCGGCCAGGACCTGTTGGGCGGTGGGTGCGGCGTGGAAGTCGATGGTTTCGTGGGCGCCGAGGTCGCGGAGGTGGCCGGCGATGTCGGGAGTGGCCGTGGCCAGTACCCGGGCCCCCTGGAGGGCGGCGAACTGGACGGCGGACTGGCCCACACCACCGGAGGCGCCGTTGACGAGGATGACGTGCCCGGTGTCGAGCCGGGCCGTCTCGATGGCCTGGTAGGCGGTCATGCTGGCGGTGGGCAGCGCCGCGGCGACGGGGAACGGCAGGCTGTCCGGCGTGCGGGCGATCTTGTCGTCCTCGGGGGCCAGCACGTACTCGGCGTACGAGCCCCGCCCGCGCTGGACGCTCATGAACTGGCCGTAGACGGTGTCGCCGGGCCGGAAGCGGGTCACCCCGGCGCCGATGCCCTCGACCACTCCGGCGCCGTCCGAGCCCATGACGAGTGGGAAGTCGTGCTCGACGGCGTTCCTCAGGGCGCCGTCGGCGACCTTCCAGTCGAAGGGATTGAGTGCGGCGGCGTGCAGGCGGACCAGCACCTCGCCCGGACCCGGCTGCGGTACGGGCAGGTCGGTCAGCCGGGGCTCGGCTCCGAAGCCGGTGATGACGACTGCCTTCATGGCTATGCCTCCCAGGTGATGGTGAGTTCGTTGCGGCGGCCGAAGCGTTCGAGATGGCTGCTCACCACGTCCTGGATGGTGGTGAGCGTGGTCCCGTCCGGTGAGGTGACGCGGATGAGCAGGTGGTCGTCCGCGGGCTGGAGTACGACCTCGGTTTCCTGGAAGGCGAGGCGGTGGCCGCCGTCCGGGGTCTCCTCTACGGGAATCTTGCGGCCGAAGTGGGAGGCGAACTGCTTGGCGTAGCGCCGGGCGGCGTCGGTCGTGACGTGGCCGAGGGAGGAAGGCATGGGTGACTCCTGGGTGAGGGGATCGGATGGGCCCGCAGCCCCTGGTGCGGTCAGCCGACCAGGGCGGTGACGGTGGCCGTGTCGGGCAGCGCGATGGTGTGGCGGGTGTGCTGGGCCTTGGCGTGCAGGTAGCGGACGTTGCTGTCGGTGGCGAAGACACCGGTGCGCCGGATGAAGCGAACGGCGACGCCCAGGTCCCGCAACTGCCCGGCCTTGTCAGGGTTGTTGGTGAGCAGGTCCAGCTCGGCGATGTCGAGGGCGGCGAGCATCTGGGCGGCGGCGGTGTAGTCGCGGCCGTCCTCGGGCAGTCCGAGCGCGGTGTTGGCCTCGTAGGTGTCCAGGCCCGCGTCCTGGAGGGCGTAGGCGTCCAGCTTGTTGTAGAGGCCGATGCCGCGGCCCTCCTGGCGGAGGTAGAGCAGGACGCCACCGGTGGCGGCGATGCGCTCGACGGCTTCGCGCAGCTGCGGGCCGCAGTCGCAGCGCGCCGAGCTGAACACGTCCCCGGTCAGGCACTCGGAGTGCAGCCGCACCAGCGGTGCCGTGGCCGCCGTGGGGTCGCCGAGGACGAGCGCCACATGCTCCTTGCCGTCGGCCAGACCGTGGAAGGTGACGGCCTCGGCGGTGACCTCGTACCCGTCGGGGAAACGCAGCGGGATGGTCACGCGGGTGCGTACCGAAGCACTGCCGAGAACGGTCTGACCTGCTGAGAGGGAGGCGTGCATGGGGGCTCCTCGAGGATCGGACGAACGGATCGGACGAGCGCGGTTCAGATGTGAAGCTAGATGCTTGAATGCTTGAACGATAGCGTGTGCTTCAAATTTTGAACATGCCGGGGCGTGTGGCGCCGATCACGCCGGTTCGAGGGGGACTGTGCGGTGTAGGCCGCGACGTGGCGGGTCACCCTACGGTCGCTGTCCTGGGCGACGACGTACTGCGGTCGTGGTACGCACAGTGCACGCCGTGGACTGACGCCGGAGCCCGCGTTTCTCGAGAACCTTGAAGCCTCAAAAGATGTGAGGTGGATTGTTGTGATCGAGGTGACCGACCTCAGCAAGAGGTACGGCGACAAGCTCGCCGTCGATGAACTGAGCTTTTCTGTGCGCCCCGGAGTGGTGACGGGGTTCCTCGGGCCCAACGGCGCGGGCAAGTCGACCACGATGCGGATGATCATGGGCTTGGACCGGCCGTCGTCCGGCACGACGCGTATCAACGGCCGCCCGTACGAGCAGCACAAGGCGCCGCTGCATGAGATCGGGGCGCTGCTGGAGGCGAAGTCGATCCACCCCGGGCGTTCGGCCTATCAACACCTGCTGGCTCTGGCGGCGAGTAACGGCATCGGCAAGAAGCGGGTGCTGGAAGTGATCGACATGGTCGGGCTGACGGAGGTGACCCGCAAGCGGGCGGGCGGGTTCTCGCTGGGCATGGGCCAGCGGCTGGGCATCGCCTCGGCGCTGCTCGGTGACCCCCAGGTCGTCATGCTGGATGAGCCGGTCAACGGCCTTGATCCTGAAGGCGTGTTGTGGATCCGCAACCTGCTGAAGGATCTCGCGGACCGAGGGCGGACGGTCTTCGTCTCCTCCCATCTGATGAGCGAGATGGCGTTGATCGCCGAGGACCTGATCGTGATCGGACGGGGGCGGTTGCTGTCCGCCGGTCCGCTCGACGACTTCATCGCCGGGTCCGCCGGCCGCAGCGTACGAGTGCGCTCCCCGCAGGCCGCGGACCTGCGTGGCCTGCTGCTGGGCGACGGCGTATCGGTTTCCACCAGCGAGCCCGGCGTGCTGGACGTCATCGGCCTGGAGGCAGCCGAGATCGGTGAACGCGCCGCGGCCGCCGGCCTGGTGCTGCATGAGCTGTTCCGTCAGGAGGCCTCCCTGGAGGAGGCGTTCATGGAGCTGACCCGCGACTCCGTCGAATACCACGCCACCTCCGCCGAGCCCGTCACGACGGGAAGGATGAACTGATGAGCACCACAGACCTCGCCCCGCAGGACACGGACATCACGGCCGCCCGGCCGGCGGACCGTCAGCGGGTCACCTTTCCGCGGGTCGTCCACATGGAATGGATCAAGCTGCGGTCGCTGCGCTCGACGACCTTGACGCTGGCGATCACGGTGGCCCTTCTCATCGGCTTCGGCCTGCTGTTCAGCAGCGTGGTCGGCTCGGGAGAGGGCCCCGATCAGGAGGACTTCAGCGACCCGACCTCGATCACCCTGGGCGGCGTGATGCTCGCCGCGCTGGCCACCGCGGTGCTCGGAGTCCTGATGAGCGCCGGTGAGTACGCCACCGGAACCATCCGCGCCACGCTCGCCGCAGTTCCCTCACGCCTGCCGGTGCTGTGGGCCAAGGTGGTCGTCTTCGCCGCGGTGAGCTTCGTACTCATGCTCATCGCGGCCCTGGGAGCCTTCCTGCTCGGCCAGTCGGTCCTGTCCTCCCGCGACATGGGCACCGCCGCGCTGTCGGATCCGGGGGTGTTCCGCGCGGTCATCGGCGCGGCGGTCTACCTGACGGGTGCCGGCCTGATCGGCCTGGCCGTCGGGGCCCTGCTGCGCAACACCGCCGGAGCGATCACCCTAGTCGTGGGCACACTGTTCGTGGTGCCCGGCCTGATCCAGCTGCTGCCCAGCAGCTGGAGCGACGCCATCGGCCCGTACCTGCCGTCCAACGCGGCGAACGCGTTCATGGCGGTGCAGACGGAGAGCGACGCGCTGTCACCCGGCTCCGGACTGGCGGTGTTCGCCGTGTACCTCGTCGTCCTCCTGGCGGGCGCGGCGGTCCTGCTCAAGCGGCGCGATGCCTGAGACCGATGCCTGGGTCCGGTGCCTGAGCCGGTCGCTGCCGGCACTCCGGCTGCCCGTTCGTACGTCTCTGGTGTACGGGCGGGTGGTCCCGTCCGGCGGTACGTTCGGTGCGTGCGGTACCAGCGGTACCTGCGGCGATGATGTACGTCGTCGTCCCGGCCCATGAACTCCGATGCTTGGGCAAAATCCCGGGCTTGCCCAGGCCGGGCCGCGCCGCCGCTCCCTGACGAGGCGTTACTTGGGCGGCAAGCTCGCGGCGAAGGCGCGTCCCTCGTCGATCCACCTGCCGAGGACATCGTCCTCCGTGAGAGCGGTCCCGTCGACGAGGATCCAGCCGCGCATCGGGCGGCCGGTCATGTCGAAGACCCGTGTGCCGGGCCGGGCCAGGGCCGCGTCGGCGTTGTCGGGGCCGACCCGCACCATGAGATCGTCGCCGCTCACACCCACCGCCATGTTGCCGCGGTGCAGGAAGGCGAGTCCGCCGAACGTCCGCTTCTCCGTGATGTCCGGATCAGCACCCAGCCGGTCCCGGATCCGTTCCGCCAGTCCTTCGTCGTACGCCATGACGGTTCTCCTAACGCCCGACGAGCCGGTGTCGATGCGACGACCGAGGAAATATGCCGTACGGGTGATCTCGGCGCCCACGCCTAAGCCGCCCCCGTCCGCCTCCCGGGTCAGCTCGGCGGTGCGGATGCCCTGGGACCACTCGGCGTCATGGCGCCAGTCCATGGCGTACCCGGCGACCTGTTCGGGCGGGAGCGGGATCACGCGCTCCGCGGACACGTCGATCGTCATCGTGCTGCTGCCTTGTCCTCGACCGGCCCGGGCCCGGGGCCCTGTTGCCGTGCCCAGGATCCTCCCAGCGGGAGGCGGTCGCACGACGAACTGTCGGATGCCATCGGATGCCAGTGGAAAGCACCGTGTGGGAAAGCGCCATGTGCTGGTGCGTCGAAGAGGGACAACGCCCGACTTTCGCGAGACGCTGCCGCCGGGCCGCGGGGCGTGCCGGCTCCCGCCCCTCAACCTGTCCGCTCGCCTCCCAAGGAGCCCCGTCATGGCAGCAACGCCAGCCCCGTCCGCTGAGGACGGTTACCGCTTCGACGACCTGCGCGCGCTCTTCATCAACTGCACGCTCAAGCCGTCACCCCAGCTCAGCCACACACAGGGACTCATTGACCAGAGCCGGTCGATCATGAACTCCCGTGGGGTGACAACGGAGCTCGTCCGCGCGGTCGACCACGACATCGCTCCGGGCGTCTACCCGGACATGACCGAGCACGGCTTCGCCACGGACGCCTGGCCCGCGCTGTACGAGCGGGTGATGGCCGCGGACATCCTCGTACTGGCCGGGCCCATCTGGCTGGGCGACAACAGCTCCGTCACCAAGCAGGTCATCGAGCGCTTGTACAGCTGCTCCAGCCTGCTCAACTCCCAGGGTCAGTACGCCTTTTACGGGCGAGTCGGCGGCTGTCTGATCACCGGCAACGAGGACGGCGTCAAGCACTGCGCCATGAACGTCCTCTACAGCCTGCAGCACCTCGGCTACACCATCCCGCCGCAGGCGGACGCGGGCTGGATCGGCGCTGCGGGGCCCGGCCCGTCGTATCTGGACCCCGGTTCGGGCGGCCCGGAGAACGACTTCACCAACCGCAACACCGCGTTCATGACCTGGAATGTGATGCACATGGCGGCCCTGCTCAAGCGTGCCGACGGTATCCCCGCCCACGGCAACCAGCGCACGGAGTGGGACGCCGGCTGCCGACCCGGGGCGGACAACCCCGAACACCGCTGAGCCGGCCGGGAGCTCAGCGCTCCCACCCATGTGCGAGGGCGCGAGGGTGTAACAGCGCGACGTAAGGATTCCGTCATGGGCCGCGGGGTGCGGGACGGCCGCGCGTTTCTGTTGAGTGGGAGAGGATCAGGCGAACACTCGGGAGGCGAGGCAGGGATGGGGCGCGTGCGAAAGGTATTTACGGGGCCGTTGGTCATCGCGGTGCTGGTAGTGGTGGTCGGCGGAGTCGGCTTCGGTATGTACTGGTTCCAGCCATGGAAGTTGTGGCAGGACGAGACCGTCCAAGAGGCCCTGCCAGGGGGAGCGGCAGAGCCCGCCGCTCCCCCTGCCGCGGCGCCCGAGCCCGCCGACGAGCCCTCGGACGAGCCGTCTGACGAGCCCTCGGACGAGCCGTCTGACGAGCCGTCTGACGAGCCCCCCGCGTCGCCCTCTCCCGCCACCGGTCCGCAGACACTGGCGAGCGGCGAGCTGATCACCCACGAGCACGCGACCTCGGGCACGGTGAAGCTCGTACGGCTGGACGACGGCTCCCATCTCGTCCGGCTGGAGAACCTCAACACCAGCAACGGACCGGACCTGCGCGTCTGGCTGACCGACGCGCCGGTGAAGCAGGGGCAGGCCGGATGGCATGTCTTCGACGACGGAAAGTACGTCAGCCTCGGCAAGCTCAAGGGCAACAAGGGAAGCCAGAACTACGCCCTGCCCCGTGACGTGGATCCGTCGGCCTTCAGCAGCGTGAGCATCTGGTGCGACCGCTTCGACGTCTCGTTCGGCGCGGCCGAGCTCGGCCGCGCCTGAGGGCCGTGCGCTGCGCGGATGACGCGGCCGACCTCGCGCAAGGCGGTGCAGGTGGCGCTCAGCGGCCGAGCGGACACACCGTCACCGGACGCCTGACGGGCAGCCCGCGCGCGCCGTTGATCGCCCGCACCCGCAACCACCGCCCCGTGCTCACCGACAAGATCTCGCCGAACAGACCCTGATCGCAGGTCAGTTGGCAGTGGCGCACGCCTCGGGTCGCACACCCGTCACCGCAGGTCATGAGGCATGCCGTCGTCGCCAAGGCGTGCGCGGGCGGTGGCCGGTTCGTGGTCCCGACTTCAAAGGTTCAGCACAATTTCCACACATCCCTCTCTCCAGACGGGCCGCGATGGTCTAGATTGACCGTGCTTCACATGCTGGTACACGAGGCGACAAATGGTGATCTATAGGTCTGGCGCTACAGGGGGCAGCAGTTGCGTCTCCGGCGCCAGACGTGGGGGTGATCGATCCTTGGAGCCCGAGAGGCCTTTTGGGTGCGGGGAGCACCCGAGGTTTCGACGGTTTCCCAGGCGCCTCGAGAGTCTTCCAGGACATGCGGGTCTGCGCCGCCGGGGCGGGTTGTTCAAGCAGCGGTGAGGTAGCCGGGATGTGATGCGCGCGGGGGGCGGGGGCCTGCCGAGGGG
>NZ_JAAKZX010000264.1 GCF_011045025.1 Streptomyces ureilyticus | reverse complement strand
TCCGAAGCCATGATCCACATCGCCTCGGTCGACAACCTCGCCAGGCGCATAACGGACGAGACCACCCCCACCTGGCGAGGAACTTACTAGGGCATCAAGGGCAATCTGCCTACCTCAAACGCCCTCTCAGAAGGTCATCGAAGTGCTCGAGCAAGCATTCCAGCGAGTCACAGATTCCGGAGCACGCGTGGACGGCGGCACCGGCACCGAAGCGGTGGCCGCCGCGGCTCTCGTTGCCAGCGCAATCCCGGGCAGCGGGATTGTGATCGACCCTGATGACGGACCCAGAGAACCTCTGCCGCAGCTTCCGTTGGCTCTCCGCTCGTCAGCCGTGCTCGCTCTGCAACGTGTACTCCAAGACGGATCGGAACTGCTGACCGGCTGGGTGGACAGTTCCGACGCCGCTCAGTGGCGCCACGAAGTCCAACGGATCGCGGAAGCCCGGGGACCGATTGGTCACGAGCTGTAACCGCGCCACACGAAGTGGACCAGAGCCTGACGGTGGACTCCACTTGTAGGTCAGTTCTGACTCCACCTGGTCCGTGGCGGAGCCCATTTTGTTGGTGAGAAATGACTCCACAGGGTGGCCCCGCTGTGAGGGTTGTGCCCGTGTCGGTCAGTGCTTGGGTGCCTGACGTCCGGCCCAGGCGTTGTCGGGGGTGACGTATCGCGGGAACTGTGATGTTGCGCCGTGGAGGGCCAGGAGCCGGCTGATGAAGGGCTGGTCGTAGACCAGGCGCAGTCCGTGGCCGGCCTGTTCGCAGTGTTCCTGCGCGGTGCTCAGCTCGCGCAGGACGGTGGAGTCCATGAAGGTGAGCGGCCGCAGGTCGACGATGAGCCAGGCGTCCCGGGTCTGCTGGCAGGTTCCCCGCAGCAGGATGGTGAGTTGGGGGAAGCTGGAGATGTCGAATTCTCCGCACATGCGCACCACGCGGCAGGCGGACCGGGGGACGGGCCAGGGATTGCTGATCGGGTTTCATCTCCTTGCGCGTTGCACCACGGCACGGACAGCGCGAAGAGATGAGAAACCGCACGTCGGGTGTCATGGCGGAGGCCGCCGCGTCGGCGCGGAGGCCTCGTGCCCTGTGCGGCGCGGCCCCCTGGGGCGCCACGGAGCACTCCCTCCAAGCTGCCGGGGGCATGGGCCAGTCCGGCGTCGATCTGCCCCGAGGGACGGTCCGGGCCTCAGCGGCATCCGCGGGAGTGGATGCGGGGCCCGGCGCTCGTGCTCCGCAGGCTCACTCTGCTGCGGAATGGGGCCTCTGCGACGGCGACGCCTGGCTGGCGCGGAGAGGCTACAATTACCAACATAGAGCAATTAGCTGACTACGGTGGCGAAGTTCTCGAAATTGGCATGAATGTCATTTTTCGATCACCTCTGCTGAGGGCAGGAGGAGGCTATTCCCCGCGAAGTCCTCGACTGCCGCACTGGCCCCGTGCAGGGGGCCTGCGGACTGCACCCCCAAGGGCAGGACGTGCGGCTTCCCGGATGACGGCGACGCCTCTCCGGCCGGCCGAAAAGCCACCGACGCGCCCGGCCCGGTAGGACGGGGCCGTCTTCGTCAGCCCGCGGCTGTCGCGGCGGCTTGCTGTTCGGCGCGGGCGCGGGTGGCGGCCAGCCGGTAGGAGTCGGTGCCGGTCTCGATGATGTTCCCGCCGAACGTCAGCCGGTCCACTATGGCCGCGCAGAGCCGTGGATCCGTAAAGGTTTTGGTCCAGCCTCCAAAAGATTCGTTGGAGGCGATCGCCACAGAATTCTTTTCCTCACGCTCCGTCAAAACCTGGAACAGCAGTTCCGCCCCGCGGCGGTCAAGTTCCATATAGCCGAGTTCATCAATACAAAGGAGGTCGACGCGGCCGTAGCGGGCGATGGTTTTGGCCAGCAGCTTTTCGTCGGCGGCCTCCACGAGTTCGTTGACGAGCTTGGTGGCCAGCACGTACTTCACCCGGTACTCGTGCATCGCCGCCTCCGTGCCCAGCGCGATGAGCAGGTGCGACTTGCCGGTTCCGCTGTCGCCGATCAGACACAGCGGCAGGCCCTTCTTGACCCAGTCGCACTTGGCGAGGGTGTGGATGGCGGCAGCATCGATGACGGGGTGGCGTCGAAGTCGAACTGCCGGATCGACTTCTCTCGCGGGAAGCCCGCCGCCTTGATGCGGCGCTCCGAGCGCCTGCGGGCCCGGTCGTCGCATTCGGACAGCAGCAGTTCGGCCAGGAATCCGCGATAGGTCATCTGGTCGCGGGCGGCGGCTTCGGCGAGTTCGGGGTACTGGGTGCGGATGGTGGGCAGCCGGAGCATCCGGCATGCCTGGTCCACGGCGGTGTCGGCGGCCTGTTCGGTCAGTCCGCGGTTGCGCTTGGCGGTCACGGTGCCTCTTCCTGGTATGCCTGGCCGTCGGCGGGACGCCGGCGGAATCGCAGCAGCTGGTCGTAGGCTGCCACCGACGGCAGCGGCCTGGGGTCGGGCGGCAGCGCGGCCAGGCGCCGCTCGGTCAGCGAGGTCACCGTCGCCCCGCCGTCCACCCGGCGCGGCGGAATGTCCTGGTCGGCTGGCTGTTCGGCGCCCTGGTCGGCCTCGCCCCACTTGCGGGCCTCCAGGGCGACCGCGTCGGCGGTCAGCGCGCCGGCCCGCAGCGCGGTCGCGATCCCGGCCACCACGTGCTCGTGGACCATGTGCCGGTGCAGCAGCAGGACGGAGATGAGCGCCCGGGTGCCCTCCACGTCGCCGTGGGCGGTGCAGGCCGCCTGCCACCAGGCGTCGTGGACCGGGGTGAACTTGCCCGCCGACCTGGCCTGGTCCAGCGCGGTCGCCCCGGGCAGTGCGCCGGGTTTGCGGACCAGCGCCTCCAGGTAGTGGTCCAGCTCCAGCCGGGAGCCATCCTTGGCGATCAGCCGCTCGTGGCGGGCGACCTCTTTGTGCGCGTCGTAGACCACCAGCTCGGAGGCGTGCAGCACGACCCGCACCATCCGGCCGATCAGCCGCACCGGCACCGAGTAGTGGTTGGTGCGCACGCTGACCTGGCTGTAGCGGTTCACCCGCAGCGAGGACACCAGCCCGGTCTCGAACTCCCGGAGCGCTTCAGTGCGGAGCGGCATCTCGCTGGTCGAGCGAGCGGCAAAAGCGGCGGCCGGGCCGGTCAGTGCCCATGCTCGGCCCTGGCACGGCCGGAGTGAGCGATCAGCCGACGGGGCCCGGTGACCGGGCCTGCCTACGGAACGGGCGGATCCGGCTCCGCGGCTGGAGCCTCCGGCTGGTCCTGCGAGGCTCGCATCCCCTCGCCGGCGGAGCGCAGTCCTGATCGCTGTTTCGGGCCCGGCAGCGGCTGGGATCCGAGCCGCTGCGGGTGCTGTTCGCCACGACCGCCAAGCTGATGGCCACCGAAGCGACGCCGGGTGCCTTCTGGCGGGGTCTGCGGCTGCTGGCCGTGGACGGAACCTGCTGGGACGTCGCCGACAGCGAGGCCAACGAGGCCCGCCTTCGGCCGTCCAGGCAACGGCCGCGGGACGGGCCGCAGCGCCGCGCGGGTGAATGTCGGAAGGCTCGCACCGAAAGCGGGGCTGGCATGGAATCAGTCATGGGGTGAGCATTGGCAGAGGTGTTTCGCGTCGGCTGACGCAGCAGGGATACAACCCGGCTCGGAAATGGCGAGTCCGCAGGAGCGGGTGGCACTACCCGTTGCTCGTGCTGGCCTTCTTGGGCGTGCTGATCCTGCTGTTCTTGGCCGTCACGGCCGCGGTGACTCTGGCGAAAGACGGGGACAAGGAATTCTGGTCACCCGTCAGGTGGGCCGACCGCCAATGTGGCAAGAGCGAACTCTCCTGCGACATCCTCCAGACCATCTTCATGCCGCTCCTGACCCTCGCCTTGGTCACGGTCGGGTACCTGTTGTTCCGCTTCACCCACCTACGCAGGACGTATCTCAAGAAGGCCCGCGAAGGGCCGCACAAGCTCGTGGAGACGGCAGGCGACATCTTCGGCAAGGTGGTCGGCCGCGACCAGCTCTGTCAGGTCCTCATGGAGGACCTCCGCAACCCCCGATGCCGCCGTACACACCTTGTGGCAGGGGGCGTAGGAGCGGGCAAGACGGCCCTGGTCGTGCTGCTGACGGAGCAACTCGCCCGCTGCAACGCCGTGCCCGTGCCGCTGCGGCTGCGTGGTGCCGAAACTGAGCTCGACTTCCGGCAGCTGGCATTCGAACGGTTTTGCCGTGAGATGCAGGGCCGCATTCGGTCCGAGTCCGAAGGGGAGAAGGTGTGGCGGCGACTGTGCCAGCAGGGACGGATCGTCGTCCTCGCAGATGGCCTGGACGAGGCACTGACGGGTGAGGATCTGGCGGAGGAGCGCGACACCATCATCCGGCTGGCGATCCGACAGGCCAATGACGAGGGACTGCCGCTCGTCATCACCGCACGGCCGCACAACTCGCTGAGGGGGATGGAGGCGTCCATCACCGACCTGGAGCCGCTGAGCGAGGAGGCCGCCCTGACCTACATTTCCTCCGGCAGTGCGTGGGAGGACCGGCAGCGCCTGGACTGGATCGTCGAGAAGGCCGGCATCGCCGAGGCGCCCACCTACCTGCAGATCGCCAAAGAACTACACGAGGTGGGGCTGCTGGAACGCAAGGAGGAAGAGGCCGTAGAGACGCGTGGCGGGGACCGGGCAGCGCTCCGCTTCCACCTGCTCGACACCTGGATCAACGCCCTCATCAGCGGGCGCTTCCATCCCGAACTGCCGCTCAGCCGGGAGGAACGCCGGGCGGCGATCGACTACCTGTCCGCGCTGGCGTGCGCCGGACTGTCCACAGACTCGTCCGAAGTGCCCTTCACAGACTTGGCCGACGAACAGCGCTCCTCGTGCCCCGAGATCCTCCAGGAACTGGTGAAGAGAGTGGAGGGAAGCCAACTGGACATTCGCCTTGCCGCGCACTGGGGCACCCGGATGGGGCTCGTGGAGCTCGGCGGGGAGGGGGTCCGCTTCCAGCACAGCGTGATCCAGGCCCACCTCGGGGCGCGGTTCATGAACGCCGTGATCCATCCGAACGTGCCCGAGGAACCGAGGGACGGGTCGTACTTCCCTGCTGCACTGGTGAAGCCGGGGCGGGAACTGCTGATCGCCATGGTGCTGTACTCCCGTACACCTGACGGTTCGTGCGTCCATGAAGAGGAGCACGGCGACGGGGAGGTGTGGTGCCCGGTGTCCGCCACGCGTGATCTCCTGCTGAACGCCGCCGGCCGGGCGCAGATGGTCACGGGCGGCCAGCCGCGATCCCCCGACGGACAGGTCTCCGGAGGCGAGCTTTCGAATGAGCAGCGCCTCTTCGGCCGCTTCTTGCACACCAAAGCACTCGAGCTGTACGCGGCCGCCTTGGAAATCGATAGCGTCGACGCCGAACCGCAGCAGCATCGGATCGCCATGGAGCTGGCCACTTCCTGGTCGGATCTGCGCGCACGCGACCCGCGCACCCTGCGCGTGGCGAAAGCGCTTCTGGTGTCCCGCTTCGGCGAGGCGATGCGCGACGTCGTCCGCAGACACACCCTGCAGCCCGCCTACCCGGAACTGTTCGAGATTGCGCGACTTGAGCCGTCGTACCCCATCCGCGTCGCCATCGCGCAGGAGATCGGAGCCGGTGGCGACAGCGCCTTCGAAGTACTCCAGCCCCGTCTACGCGGACCGCAGCTCGCCCAAGAACAACCGATGGAACGCGCGTCCGAATGGATGGTGGAAGTCTGGGGCAGCCAGCAGCCCGAGGCCGTCGCGGAACAGAAAAGCAGGAGACGCCGTCAGGCCGGGGGCGATGTCGCCCGCACCAAACGTGAGCAGCAGGAACGGCACGAACAGCTACGCGAGGAGCGTAGGCGGGAGGAGACGGAACGCGAGGAGGAGGAGCAGGAGTGGCGAGACAACACCATGTGCGCTTGGCTCGTTCCCCTGCTGGTGGGTTCGGTCGCCATCCACCGTCATCAGGACACCCCCTACGAGATCCTCGAAGGCTGGGTGCAGCGAGTGGGCACGGCGAAACAAGGCATCGCACCCCCCCTTGACCTCACCCTTGAAGTAGCTCTGGCCCAAGGTTTCAAGTACGCAGCCAACCGCCGCCACCGCCATCCGCACGCCCGTCCGCAGGCCCGTGAGTATCTGACCGCGCAGGCATGGGACATGATCAAACGCACCCGGTTCTGGTTCACACGCCTGACGCTGCTACACGCGCTGACCCTCTGGGACCTGCCCGACGGCGTTACGGTGACACGCCCCAGGCGCGACCACGGCTCCGATCCCGCAGAACAGGTCCGCCAATGGCTCACACGCCCGGACGGCCACCCGGAGCACCCGTTCGTCGAGGCGGCCGCCGAACTGTGCGTCTGGGCCATGCAGACCGGGCAGCCCGAACGGTTCCTGTGGATCGATGAGTCCGGCGTCGCCGGCCAGGTCGGCTCGCAGACAGCCCCACACGGCGAGGCCCGCAAACACCACCTGTGGATCCCGCCCTCCACCGGCTGGAGCGCTCTGCACCCGCGCGCCCAGCAACTCCTCGCCGACGCGCTCCTGCTGCTCAACCTCGCCGAGCGGGGCGACTGGCCCAAAGACCGATTCCGGCGCCTTCAGCACACCAACCGGCCGGACTTGCCGCCGTGCCTGACCCGGGACCGCAGCCCTCTCGACCCGGGCCGTACCGTCGTCCGTACGGCGGCCTCGCAGGCGGGTTCCAACTGCCGCGACGACTGTGCCTTCGAGCTGTGTCCCTACCCGCCCAAAGGCCTCGACAGCCACCGGGTCGAGCTGAGCGAGGCGTTCTGCCGTGCGCAGTCCACCTTGCTGTCCCGGTCGCGGTCCCTCTTCTATCCCGAAGCAAGGTGGCAGCGACGCACGGACGTCGCCGAACTCAGGCAATTCTGGGAGCGGATGGGACAGCGGGCCCAGAACAATACCCGGCCCAGATGACTCATCCTCGCCGCAGCGCTCTGCAACTCCTCCCGTACCTCGGCGGACCGGCGGACGACGGCGTGCTCCGTTCGACCGCAGCGTAAGCCGGCTTCGAGATCACTGGCCCACGACACCCACGACGACGAACGGAGAGGGAGCGATGAAATCGCAGCTCAACACGGGGCACTTGGCCTGGAAGTGGCGCTGACATCACTCGATCGGCCCAACGAGGCACCCAGGGCCAGGACACGGTCATCGCTGTGGGCGGGAGGTGGCGCCGAATGTGATGCTGTTCGACGTTATCCAGCCGTTTCCGCGTGCCAGCTGCACGTCGGGGCCGTGTGGCGGCCTTTTGACGCCAGCTTGCCGGGGCGGAGCGTCATGCCCATGCGGGGCGGCCTCGGCATCGCCCCGCATGTTTGACTGACGTTTCGGGCCTTGACCAGGTCAAGGCCCGCACGGACATAACCCGACCGGCGGGGACTTCGGCGGTCGCTGCTGATCTGCTGGCGGCCCTGACCGGCGCTGACGGTAATCTTGCGGGGCTGCCTGCTCGGCGACCGGGATCGTCAGGCTCAGCACGCTGGCGTCGTAGGGGCTACTCGTTCCTCGGCAGCCGCTTCACGTTGAGTTGAGACGGTTGTCTCACCTGGTAGGTGCCCCAGTGTTGGCCTTCCATCTGGTGGGGCGCTGTGGTCACGCCGGGCGGATGTTCTCCGCCTGCGGGCCCTTCTGGCCCTGCACGACGTCGAACTCAACTTTCTGCCCCTCCTGAAGCTCGCGGAAGCCCTGAGCGGCAATGTTGGAGTAGTGGGCGAAGACGTCAGGTCCGCCGCCCTCCTGCTCGATGAAGCCGAAACCCTTTTCGCTGTTGAACCACTTCACTGTGCCCTTGGCCATGGCATGCTCCTTCGAGGAACCCCGGGCTCGAACCCTGCAGACCCGGGAGGTGACGGTCCTGGTCCGGAGAGGCGCTGAACAGCAAGAACGCCCATGATCGTGATCACGGGCGAACGGGACTTCGGAACCACGACAGCTGGATACCGACGCTACACCGCGCGGTCGGCAGCCGCTATCGGCGCGGCCGCGGATCGATTGCGCTTTCCCCGGCTGTCGCATGGGAAACGGCGGGCCCGCCGGTGGCGGGCCAGACGCTCCTCTGCGCACGTCATCCCATGACGTCAGTGGTGGCAGGCAAGATGGCGGGCATGACCACACGAGTCCCAGTGATCGTGGATGCCTGCGCCGGACCTGCCGACGGTGCCTTCCGGCGCGTCAGGGCTTGCGGCCGATGAAGGCGAGCAAGCGAGTCTGGACGTCGGCTGTCTCCGGCACTGCGACCCGCGGGCCGTACTGCCCGCTCGCACGGAGCACGTCGTCGAGCGGCAGCATCCCGTCGAGCAACTGGGCGCATTTGGCGGGATCGAGGTGTTCGTCCTGGCCGGTAGCCCGTGCCAGGTCCCAGGTGTGCATGAAGACATCGGCGGTGTAGAACCGGTCGACCGCCTGGTCCAGTGGGATCTCACCGATGTGCGGGTTCGACAGCAGCTTGTGTGCGGTGGCCGGGTCGTCGAGGAGAGCCTGCACTCCGTCGCGGTGCATCGCCCAGGCAGCCACCGGGTCGTCGTCAACTGAGGGCCCTTTCGGCAGTTCGACTCCGGCGCCGGCTTTGAGGAACGCGGGGAACCACTCGACGAGGTGACGGACGACGTCCCGGGCGGCCCACCCCTCGCACGGCGCCGGGTTGTCCCATGCCTCTGGATCCGTGCCGTGTACGCGGTCGGTGAATACGCGTGCCACGGTGCGGTGCTCATCGGCTGCTGTTCTCGCTGCCATGATCAAGATCCTGTCTCGTTGTGCCGGTCGACGCTGTTGCTCTGTTGGCTGCCGAGCAGTTCGTCAAGCCGCTCGTGGCCTTCGCAGACGCCGTAGTCCATGCCGCTCTTGAGCATCGAATCGCGGGCTTCGATGGAGTCCATGAGCGACTTGCCGGTTACCCGGGTGCGACCACCAAGGTCCTCGAAGACGGCCGTCTCCAGGCTGACCCCGTCCGGAAAGCCCTCGTAGGTGAAGGTCTGCACGATGCGCTCGTTGGGGCGCACCTCGTGGAACACACCGTGGAAGCCGTACTCGGTTCCGTCCTCGTCGCGATGCACATAGCGATAGGAGCCACCGCTGCGTGCGTCGTACTGGTCGATCCGCATCGTGAGCCGGCGCGGGCCGAGCCACTGGACGACCAAATCGGGGTCGGTGTACGCCCGGAACACCTGCTCCGGCGGAGCGTCGAACTCTCGGATGATCACGATCGTGGGCAGATGCGGGTCGGCGACGATCCGCGTCTCGTTGCGGTGTTGCGTGTCGGTGGTGCTCATGATGCCGCCTCTTTCCCCTGGGTGTCCGTCGCCGGCTGCTCGCCCATCTGTCCAAGGAGGGCGTCGAGTCGGAGGAAACGGTCCTCCGCCTTGCGCCGATATCGCTCGATCCACTTGGTCATCAGGTCGAAGACCTCTGCCTCGAGGTGGCAGGGCCGCCGCTGGGCGTCTCTGCTGCGACTGACCAGACCAGCGTCCTCCAGGACCTTGATGTGCTTGGACACGGCCTGCACCGTGACCTCGTACGGCTCGGCCAGTTCGTTGACCGTGGCGTCCCCGGCGGCGAGCCGGGCCACGATGTCGCGCCGAGTGGGGTCGGCCAGCGCGGAGAACACCAGCGACAGTCGGTCGTCGGCCACTTCGCACCTCTCATATTCAACCACTTGGTTAAATACCTTACGCCCGAGGTTCCGGCTCGTCAACCAATCGGTTGAATAGCAGTGTGCCGTCCGCACGGCGAGAGGCATCCGCTGCCGGGCGTCAGCCGACCGTGCCGTCGCCGGGCACGGCGTCCTGCGCAGGAAGTGTGCAAGGAGGCAGCCGACGGGAGTCAGGATCCACCGGTTTGCAGCGCGCTGTGGTACAACTCATGCGCCCGAAGGAAGAGGGGGAACCTCCGCCATGCCGGGCCACGTCCTCGGCGGCCGGCATGCTCAGCGCTCACCTGGTGTTTGAAAGGGGTGAGGCCGAGCGAATCCGGCGAGCCCTGGACAGGACCGAAGTCCGTCATCGCCATCCTGGAGGGCATTCACGGACTGCGCGTCGCCATCGGTGACGTGGAGGACTACTCCTGCCCGGTCGCCGGGGTGTCGGTCTTCCAGTCCACCGCCTTCGTCGCCAGCTCGCCGGTCCACTGCCTGCCGGTGCGCTCGTTCAGCTTCGACTACGACGACGCGTACGCCATCGACCGGGTCGGCCTGTACCTGTCCCGCCAGGGTGGCCTCATCACGTGGAGCGTCCCGGAGTTCCTTACCGCTCTGGGCGCTCGCGTTCCTCTGCCCCGGCTGCGTACTCAGCTGCGCGACCACCTTCGCCAGGCACAACGCTCGGCGCCGTCAAAGAAGGCCTGACCGGACACCTGGATAGGCTCGCCCTGCCCGAAGCACCCCGATGCGGGCGCCGGTCTGGGCGCTTCCCAGGCACGACCCCCCTACGTGTCCTCGCGCGGGTGATCGGACTGGTGCTGACGCGCGCGAGGGGCACGGCTTGTGCGGGGTGGTCGGTCAGGAGGTGAACCATTTGGCGTCGTCGGCTACATCCGCCAGATAGGCGTCCACGCCGCTGCGTGCCGCCTTGTCCGCTTCGAGCACGAAGGCCATGGGGTAGTCGAACGGGGACCTGAGGATGGTGGCGGCGGCCTCGGGGGTGAGGCGGGCCGACATAGCTGCTACCGCGGGTCGGGGCCCGTGTGCTTTGAGTGCGGCCAGGGTTTCCGGCGTGGGGGTGTGGGCCATGTGAGGTGACCCCCGGAGTGTGGACACAGGGGTTCATGCGGCGAGTGAGAGTTTAGCTGTCCTGTGGTGCTGCTGTTCGAACTCCATCGGGGAGAGGTAGGACAGTGCACTGTGCCGGCGTCGGGCGTTGTAGTAGGTGAGCCACGCGAAAATCTCCAGCCTGGCCTGGCTCATCGTCGGGAACAGCTTCGTGTGCATCGTCTCCCTCTTCAGGCCCTGCCAGAAACTCTCGGCCAGGGCGTTGTCATAGCTCGAGCCGACCTTGCCCATGCTCCTGCGGACGCCGTACCGGTCGCAGACCTGGGCGAACGCGGTCGAGGTGTACTGGGCGAGTTCAACCAGTCGTTGCAACACCGGGCTGTTGCAGCGAGCGTAGCTGCTCTTCGAAGACCTCGGCGGGTGTCCGCCAGCCGAGGGTCTTGCGGGGCCGGTTGTTGATCGCCATGGCGACG
>NZ_JAAKZX010000263.1 GCF_011045025.1 Streptomyces ureilyticus | reverse complement strand
GTGTGGGGGAGCGGGCGGGGCGGCTCCTGGGGCGTAAGTCGCCCTGATCCGCGGGGCCTTAGGCGGAGCTGATCTCCCCCTTATCCCGCTCTGAGCCCGGGCCAGGCACACTGGACGCATGACGACTGGCGCTCCGACTCCGACGTACCCCGCGCGACCGCGGCGGTCCCGGCTGCGTACGTTCCTCCCGCTCGGCATCGCCGCATGGCTGGTCCTGGAGATCTGGCTGCTGACCGTGGTGGCGGGCGCGGCGGGCGGCTGGGCCGTCTTCCTGCTGCTCGTGGCCGGTTTCGTGCTGGGTTCCGTAGTCATCAAGCGGGCCGGACGCCGAGCTTTCCGGGCCCTGAGCGAGACGCTGCAACAGCAGCAGAGCGGAGTGCTGCCGCAGGGCGAGCGGGCCAGCGAAGGCAACAGTCTTACGATGCTGGGCGGCCTGCTCCTGATGCTGCCCGGCCTGATATCCGACGCGTTCGGCCTGGTCCTCCTGATCCCACCGGTTCAGAAGTCCCTGAGCCGCTACGCAGAACGCACCGTCGAAGCCAAGCTCCGACAGGCTACCCCCGGCACCCTGGGCGACGCCTTCCAACAGGCCCGCATGCACCGCCCCGACGGCAAGGTCGTGCCGGGCGAGGTCATCCACGATGACGAGCGCCGGGGCCCGGAGGGCGATCCGGGACCCCGCCCGCCGCTGACGGGCTGAGGCCCGGGTTCTTCGCCTCCGCCGCCCCTACCCGTCCCATCCTCGGGGCTGCGCCCCGAACCCCCACCATGGGCTCCGCCCCCAGACCCCGCTGGGGGCTGCGCCCAGGTCTCCGCGCGCTGGACCCCGGTGCTCAAACTCCCCCAGCTACCGCTGGGAGGTGCCCCCAGACGGGCTGATTTTCAGCCCGTCCGGCGCTTGAGGACGAGCCCGCTGGGGCGACGGGGGTCTGGGGCGCAGCCCCAGGGACAGCAACCCACCACTCGGCGGCACCCTGAAAACACAACAGAACCGCGGGTGCCGTGCACGAAAAGGCACGGCACCCGCGGTCCCGGGTGCGCTCTGTATGCCGCCCAACCCCCGGAGGGACTACGCGGACTTGCGGCTGTCCCGCGGATGTACCGCGATATTCATGGCACCGGAGCGAAGAACGGCCAGCCGCTCCTCGAGGACCTCTTCGAGTTCCTCGCGCGTGCGCCGCTCCATCAGCATGTCCCAATGCGTGCGCGCGGGCTTGGCCTTCTTCTCTTCGGGGCCGTCGCCATCCACGAGGAGTGCCTGGGCCCCGCAGACCTTGCACTCCCACTCCGGCGGGATCTCCGCCTCCACCGAGAAGGGCATCTCAAAACGATGGCCCTTCTCGCATGCGTACTCCACGGCCTGGCGTGGAGCCAGGTCGATGCCGCGGTCAGTCTCGTAGCTGGTCACCACGAGGCGCGTGCCGCGAAGAGCTCGCTCACTCATGAATCGTGCCTCCCGGGCTTGTCGCCCACAGGACAGGTGTCGCTGTCGTCGTCATCCGGTCAACGTCCGGTCGGCGGTAAAGATTCCCATTGCGGGTCATGCGTCGCCGTCGTAGCCGCCCCTTGTTGTACCCACCAGCGCCCGGTTTGTCACATCTGAGAGCAGATGTCACCCAACGTTTCGGCTTCTTTGACGCGCAGTAACGGTACGCCTGGCAGGCCAAACGCGTACACTACCGGCCTTTGGCCTCAGGTGCTAAATCGACACCAGGGGCAGGCTCTAGATCCGGTCCGGAACCGGGTTGCCCGCATCCCGCACCGCCTGCCGCACCGGAACCCGCGCGAGCAGCAGGAATCCGATGACGAAGAAGGCGACGAGCGAGATGATCGCGTCCCGATAGCTTCCGGTCAGCTGGTATGTGAGACCGAACACAAGCGGGCCGAGCCAGCTCATGCCGCGGTCGCTCATCTCGTATGCCGAGAAATACTCGGCCTCTTTGCCGGGCGGCACCAGATGCGAGAACAGCGAACGGGACAGCGCCTGGCTCCCGCCGAGTACGAGTCCGATCCCGGCGGCGAGCACGAAGAACCACATGGACGAGCCCGCGGGCAGGAAGTAACCCGCCCCGATCGTCACCGTCCACGCTACGAGCGAGCCGAGAATCGTGCGCTTCGCGCCGTACGTGCGCGCGAGCCGGCCCATGCCGAGCGCCCCGCCCACGGCCAGCAGCTGGACGAGCAGCACCGCGACGATGAGGGTCGACTGGCCGAGGCCCAGCTCTTCGGAGCCGTACACGGAGGCCTGTGAGATGACCGTCTGGATGCCGTCGTTGTAGACGAGATAGGCCAGCAGGAAGGCGACTGTGCGGGGCCTGCGCCGCATGTCGCGCACGGTGGCGGCCAGTTGCCCCCAGCCGTGCGCGGACGCCCCCTTCGGGGACGTGACAGGGCGGTCGCGCAGCCGCTTGAGGGGTACGAGAGTGAAGGCGCCCCACCAGATGCCCGCCGAGGCCAGACAGATGCGTACCGCCGTCCCCTCCGAGAGACCGAAACTGTCGTGGGCCGTGAACAGCACCAGGTTCGCCACCAGGACCAGCGCGCCCGCGGCGTAACCGAAGGCCCAGCCCCTGGACGAGACGGTGTCGCGCTCCTCGGGCGGGGCGATCTGCGGCAGATAGGAGTTGTAGAGCACCATCGAGACGGCCACCGAGGCGTTGGCCACGATCAGCAGGAAGCCGCCCAGCAGATAGCGGTCGCCGTCCAGGAAGAACATGCCGGTGGTGGCCGTGGCGCCTACATAGGCGGCGGCCGCGAGCAGCGGCTTCTTGCGCCCGGTACGGTCGGCCGCCGCGCCCGCCAGCGGCATCACGAAGATCGACAGGATCACGGACGCGGACACGGAGTACGCGAAGAAGGAACCCGCGCGGATTGGGATCCCCAGGGGGTGCACAAAGCCGTCCGCGTCCGCCGCGGACTCGGCGACCGACGTCAGGTAGGGGCCGAGGAACACCGTCAGGACGCTCGTCGAATAGACGGAGCAGGCCCAGTCGTAGAAGTACCAGCCGTGTTGTTCGCGGCGCCGCCCGGCCGCGTCGTCGGCCGCCCCCGTCCGCACGGTGTCGGTGCTCACCCGTGCCCTCGCTTCCCCGTCGCAGTCCCCGTACGCGGACGCCGCGCGGTGCGCCGGGCGGTCAGACCCAGGTGCCGCGGTCCTTGAGGACTCCGCGCAGCGTCTCGATGTGATCGGTCATGATGCCATCGACTCCGAGGTCGAGAAGACGGTGCATCCGCTCGGGCTCGTTGACGGTCCACACGTGGACGTGCAGCCCACGTGCGTGGGCGGCGCGCACGAAGCGGTGGTCGACCACGGGGACCCCCGACTGGGACTCGGGCACCTGCGCGCAGACCGCCGAGCGGCGCAGCGCGGCGGGGACGCCCCACGAGAGCAGACGCAGCCCCAGGACGCCCCGGGTGCCGTACGAGGTCGCCAGTCGGGGCCCGGCCAGGCGCTGGGCGCGGGACACGCGCGCTTCGGAGAAGGAGCCGACGCAGACGCGGTCCCAGGCATTGGTGCGGGCGATCAGGTCGAGCAGCGGGTGCAGGGCGGGCTCCGCCTTCATGTCGACGTTCCAGCGGACGTCGGGGAACGTCTCCAGCAGTTCCTCGAAGAGGGGCACCGGTTCGGCACCGGCCACGCGCGCGTGCCGTACGTCGTCCCAGGGGAGGTCCGCTATTCGGCCCGCCCCGTCGGTCACCCGGTCCAGCGTGGCGTCGTGGAAGGCGACGAGCCGGCCGTCGGCGGTGGCGTGCACATCGGTCTCGATGTACCGGTAGCCCGCCTCGACCGCGCGCCGGAACTGCGCCACGGTGTTCTCCAGTCCGTCCGCCGCCCCGCCCCGGTGGGCGAAGGCGATCGGGCCGGGATGGTCGAGATAGGGATGGCGTATCCGCGTGGTCACACGCGCAGTATCGCCCCCCTCGGTTGCCCCGCGGCAACGACGGTGCTGCCGCCTGCCGAGGGAACGGCGAACACCCGCAGGCACAGCTGCTGGATAGCGGTAGTGGCCTGATTCGTGGCACCCTGTGGCTTGGTAGTGGGATGGCCATCCGTGGCCAATTCGGGGAAGGTGGACTGGGGATCATGGCACAGTGGACTTCGGCCGTCGGTGCCGCGCAGCTGGCGCGGCTGCTCAACTCGCAGCAGGAGCGCCCTGCCGGACCGGGCACGCGCCGTCCGCCCGCCTATCGTGCCCTCGCCGACGGCGTCCGGCTGCTCGTGCTCGAAGGGCGCGTCCCTGTCGCCGCGCGGCTGCCCGCCGAGCGCGAGTTGGCCCTCTCCTTGTCCGTCAGCCGCACCACCGTGGCCGCGGCCTATGAGGCGCTGCGCAGCGAGGGGTTCCTGGAGTCCCGTAGGGGAGCGGGGAGTTGGACCGCGGTACCGGCCGGCAATCCGCTGCCCGCACGGGGCCTCGAACCGCTGCCGCCCGATGCGCTCGGCTCCGTGATCGACCTCGGCACCGCGTCCCTGCCGGCGCCCGAGCCCTGGCTCACCCGTGCCGTACAGGGCGCCCTGGAGGAGCTGCCGCCGTACGCCCACACGCATGGCGACTATCCGGCGGGGCTGCCCGCGCTCCGTACGACGCTCGCCGAGCGCTACACCGCGCGCGGCATCCCCACGATGCCCGAGCAGATCATGGTGACCACCGGCGCCATGGGGGCCATCGACGCCATCTGTCACCTGTTCGCCGGGCGCGGTGAGCGCATCGCCGTCGAGTCGCCCAGTTATGCCAACATCCTCCAGCTGATGCGGGAGGCGGGAGCCCGCCTGGTGCCGGTCGCCATGGCCGAGGGCCTCACGGGCTGGGACACGGACCGCTGGCGGCAGGTGCTGCGCGACGCGGCGCCCCGGCTCGCGTACGTCGTCGCGGACTTCCACAACCCGACCGGCGCGCTCGCCGACGAGGACCAGCGGCGGCGGCTCGTGGACGCGGCACGCTCCGCGGGAACCGTACTGGTCGTGGACGAGACCATGAGCGAGCTGCATCTGGACGACGGGCTCGAACTGCCGCGCCCCGTCTGCGGTTTCGACCCGGCCGGGTCGACGGTCATCACGGTCGGCTCGGCCAGCAAGGCGTTCTGGGCCGGTATGCGGATCGGCTGGGTGCGGGCGGCGCCCGATGTGATCCGCAGCCTGGTGGTGGCACGCGCGTACGCCGATCTGGGCACCCCCGTCCTGGAACAGCTGGCCGTGAACTGGCTGCTCAGCACCGGGGGTTGGGAGCAGGCCGTGGACGTGCGCCGCGGCCAGGCCCGCGAGAACCGCGACGCGCTTGTGGCCGCCGTACGCCGTGAGCTGCCCAGCTGGGAGTTCGAGGTGCCGCACGGCGGGCTCACGCTGTGGGTGCGGACCGGAGGGTTGTCGGGCTCGCGTCTGGCCGAGGCCGGAGAGCGGGTCGGCGTACGGGTGCCGTCGGGGCCGCGCTTCGGTGTGGACGGGGCCTTCGAGGGCTATGTGCGGCTGCCGTTCACCGTCGGCGGCGCGGTGGCCGACGAGGCCGCGGCGCGTCTGGCCGCCGCGGCCCGGCTGGTGGAGACGGGAGCGAACGGGGCGACGGAGACGCCGCGCACCTTCGTGGCGTGACCCCGCGCACCCGGACCTCTGTCGCGACCGGTCAGCCTTCCGCCGTGACCTTTGCGCCCGCCTCGGCGCCCGTGCCGTCTTTCGTCATGACGACCGTGACGTTGGCGGGCTTCGCGTCCGCCTCCGTCTCCGCCGGGGCGGTGCGCTTCGGCAGGAGGTTCAGGACGGCCTGCCGGTGGACCTCGCTCGTCGCCTCGTCGTACGGGTCCGGGGTCGCCGGAACCTGGAGGCGGTGCACCGGACCCGTGCCCAGCCGGGCGTAGCCGCGTCCGGCGGGCACGTCCGGGGTCGGTGTGGTGGGCGGAAGCGTCCCGAGCACCGCTTCGAGCTGCCCGGCGGAAGCCGGGCCGAGCACCACACGCGCGCGCGTGTGCTGACGTACCAGGTCGGTCAGGCTCTCCATGCCGTCGAACTGCTCGGCCACCACCACCGTCACACCGGCCGCGCGTCCGTGCCGCAAGGGCACCTGGAGAAGGGACTGCGGATCCCGGCGCCCTTCGGACGCCGCAAGCTGCCCGAGCACCGTCGGGCGGTCCAGGAGGAGCCAGAGCGGACGCCGCGTGTCGTCCGGCGCGGACTGGCCCGCCTGACGGGCCCGGTTCATGGCGATAAGACGTCGCTCCGTCTCGTGCGTCGCCCACTCCAGACCGGCCAGGGCACCCGCCAGATCGCACTCGACGGCCAGTACGCCGGCGCGGCCCGCGAGACACGCGTACTCGCCCGTGCCGCCGCCCTCGACGATCAGCACGTCACTGTGCCGGAGGGTCTGCAGAGCGATCGACCTCAGGAGGGTGCTCGTGCCGCTCCCGGGACCGCCGACCGCGAGAAGATGCGGCTCGGTCGAGCGCACCCCCGTACGCCAGACGACCGGCGGTACGTCGCGCCCCTGCGTACCGGAGATGACAGGGAGCGTGCGCTGGACGCCCGCCGGATCGGTGAAGCCGAGCACGGTCTCGCCCGGAGCCGTGACGAAGCGCTGGGCGGCGATGTCGGCGGAAAGCGGCGGCAGGACCGTGACGGTGAGCTGGTTGCCCTCCTCGTCCCACTCGAAGCGGTACTCCCGGCCACGGCCCGACTTCGTGTGCAGCAACTGCTCGATACGCGCGCGGGAGGCCGCGTCGCCGTCCGTGAAGTACGCGGGGTAACGGATCGTCAGCTGTGAGATGCGGCCGGTGCCGTCGAACGCGTACGAGACGAAGGCCTTTGACCACTCCCCGCCGTGGGTGAACAGGGGAGCGGGGTCCTCGGGGACCGAGAAGTACGGGACGAGCGCCTCGTAGAGCGACTGCAGGCGCTTGGTCTGCGCCGCGTCGGGGCCCGCCGGCCGGGACGCGGTGCGGTCCCGGCCGTGCCAGGCGGCAGCCGCCATGAGGGTGATGGTGGCGAGCAGCGGCCCGAACGGCAGGAAGGCGACGGCCAGCACGATCGCGGCCAGCAGGAACAGCAGCGGGCCGCGCCGGTCCTTGGGGGTGCCGGACCATCTGTGCCGCCCTGCCGCCGCCAGCCGGCGCAGTCCACGGGTGATGGTGATCAGCGGATGGAGAACGTCGGTGGCGCTGTCGGCGGCCGACCGGGCCAGCTCCCGGCCGCGGACGATCCGGTCGCTGCCGTTGCTCAGAATGCGGGGGAGGGGGCGCCGGGCCACTGCTGTCTCCTGACTGCGCGCGGAGGGGAGGGGCTTCAGAACCTGATTCCGCCGAGGAAGCCGGCCAGGCTCTCACCGCCGGCCTTGATGCTCGGGGCGATGGTCGTGCTCGCCAGATAGAACCCGAAGAGCGCGCACACCATCAGGTGCCAGAACTTGAGGCCGTCTTTGCGGCAGAGGATAAGGATGATGATGCCGAGCAGGACGACACCTGAGATGGACAGGATCATGATCGTTCTCCTGGTGATAGGGAGGCTCGATGGGGGCAGTCACCATGAGTGCTTCCAGAGTCACAGCATGTATCGGTATGACAAAAGCCGCAACTAGGTGAATTTCCCATCGTTGTGCCCTGATGGTCCTGGTCCACCGGACGCCCGGATGTCAGAGGTCGGCTGCCGGCTTCGAGCTGATCTTTGCCTCGGCCGGGACCGGTCGTGTGTCCGCTCAAGCCAGTACGCTGGCGATTCACTCGTACGGACGCCCCGCGCGTGGCCGTACGGACCCGAAGTTCCCGAGTTCGCGCAGCGAGAGGTGATCCGGCGATGAGTGAAGCCCCTGACCCCGAGGTCGTGGAGCTGGCGACCAGGATCTTCGATCTGGCGCGCCGGGGCGAGACGGAGGCGCTCGTCGCGTATGTCGACGCGGGCGTCCCGGCCAACCTCACCAACGACCGCGGCGACTCCCTCGTGATGCTCGCCGCCTACCACGGCCACGCGGAAGCGGTACGCGCCCTCCTGGAGCGCGGCGCCGAGGCCGACCGCGTCAACGACCGGGGCCAGACGCCGCTCGCCGGAGCGGTCTTCAAGGGCGAGGACGGGGTGGTCCGGGTCCTTCTGGACGCCGGTGCCGACCCTGAAGCGGGCACGCCGTCCGCCGTGGACACCGCCCGGATGTTCGGCAAGGCCGAGTTGCTCGGCCTCTTCGGAGCGAACTGAAGCACCCGCCCTGACCAGGCGCAACAACGATTTTGGGGGAGGCGGTACCCAGCCGCCGGAAATGCGGTCGCGGTAGCGAGAACCGCTGGGTCATCATGACGTCGTGATTCACGGACGCGATGGCTGGGCAGGTGTTGCCGCACCGCGCGGGCCGTGATGCGGCCCTGACGGGCACCGACGAGAGGCAGAGGAAGATGGTCTACAGCAAGCAGGAAACGACGGGCGTCCCGACGTGTTGTCACGTGACCAGGTAAAGCACGATCCCCGGTTGCGCCGACGCTTGATGTGAGGCTGTTTCCCATGTTCGATCCGGTCATAGCGCCCAGCGGTACGCTGCTCGGCCTGCTCCAGAGGGGCCGCGGCGACGGCACGCTGCACGCGCTCACCGCACCGCGCCCCGAGGCGCTCGCCGCGCTCAACGCGTGTGTGCTGCACGACCCCCGCCACGACTGGCAGGTGGAGAACCGCTCTCTGTACTACGCCCGTCTCTATCTCGATCTGAACGGCGAACTCGACGAGATCGAGGCCCACCTCTTCGACGCCGCGGACATCCTCGACACGGACGAGTCGCGCACGGGACTCGCGCTCGCCGTGCTCGGGCATCTCGCCTCGTACGGCAGGCGGGACGCACTCGAACTGCTGCGGCGGTACGCCGCCCGCGGCAGTAACTGGGCCTGGGCCCTGGACGAACTGGCACTGCGCGACGACGACGCCGCACTGCTCGCCCTCGCGGCGCCCGTCCTCGCCCGCTTCCCGGCAGACCCCGAGGGCGAGGCCGAACTCGCCGCCGCCGTGCGCGACGCCTTCGAACCCCGGCCCTGGCGGCTGTGGGCCGAGGACCCCCGCGTATCCGTCGCCACGCGCGTGCGTGCCGCCCAAGAAGCAGGCTCCTTCGACCGCTGGCAGCGGCAGATGCGACCCTCCGGGCCCCGGCCCGGCTGGAGCGTGCGGGCCGTCTTCGAATGGGCCCAGCAGGGCGTCGAACGCGGAGCCGCGCTCCATGTCCCGGCCGCCCGCTGCCTCACCGCCGTCGCAGGGCCCGACGACCGCGCCGAGATCATCGACGCGGCCCGGCACGGCGACGACGGAGCGCGCTGTACGGCCCTGCGCTATCTCGCCGACAGCCATGATCCCGACGTACTCGACCTGATCGAGGCCGCCCACGTCGCCGGCTCGCGACTCGTCGTGGGCGCCGCCGTGGACGCCTTCGAGCGGATGCGCAGCGTCGCCGCCGTGGAGCGGGCGCGACGGTGGGCGCACCGGCCCGACGCGCTCGGTCAGGCCGCAGGACGCGTGCTCGCCTGCCGGGGCGGCGCACAGGACAGCGAGCTGGTGCTGGGCGCCCTGCGTGAGGCCGTACGGGGGGACGGGCCGGACGCGCCGACCTTGTGCACCCTCGTCGACGGCGCCGGACGACTCGGTATCGCCTGTGCCGCACCCGTGCTGCGCCACGTCTACCGGGAGACGGCCTCATCGCATCTGCGCGGGCGCACGGCTCGCGCGCTGGCCGCCACCGATCCGTCCTTCCCCGCCGGGTTCGCCGTCGAGTGTCTCTGGGACTGTGAGGAGACGACCCGGGAAGTGGCCGCCCGGCACGCCGAGACCGGTGACGCCCGGGTGGTCGATCAGCTCCGGCGGCTCGCCGCCGATCCGGCCGAGGAGGCCGAGGTGCAGACGGCGGTCCGCAGCAGAATCGGCCCGGACACGACCGCCGTGTGAAGGCCGGAGCGTCCACGTGTGAGATCGCGCACCTCCGCGGCGGGGTGCGAGATGCGGCCGTGGTGTGGCGATGCGGGATGCGACCGTGGTGTGAGCGCGTTGTCGCCCGCCCGTAGTCCGTTCGTACGAGCCCGGATGCCGGGGCGTGACCGGGGCGTGATCCGGGGGCGCACGCAGCGCAACGCTCATGGGACGTTCCCTCTCCGGAAAGATCCACGTTGACGCGGCCACGTCCAGCACGACGACAACACCGGTATGCGTGTCGTCATCGTGACCGAGTCCTTTCCCCCCGACGTGAACGGCGTGGCCCACTGCGCGCTCCAGACCGCCCGACACCTCGTCGACCGCGGTCACGCCCCCCTCGTCGTCGCCCCGGCCACCGCCGCCGGCAACGGGCCCGACGCCCTCGCGCCGTGCCCCGTCGTCCGAATCCCCTCCCTACCGCTCCCCGGCTACCCCCAGGTCCGTGTCGCCCTCCCCAGCCGCCGCGTCGCCGCCGCGATCACCGAACACCGCGCCGACCTCGTCCACCTGGCCAGCCCCTTCGTCCTCGGCGTCCGCGGAATGGCGGCCGCCACCCGGCTCGGCGTCCCCGCCGTGGCCGTCTATCAGACCGACCTCGCCGGATACGCCCGCACGTATGTGCACGCGGGTGAGGCCACCGCCTGGCGGCGTATCCGCTCCGTCCACGCCGCCGCCGACCGGACGCTCGCCCCGTCCAGCGCCGCTCTGCAGGACCTGGAGGCGCACGGTGTGCCCCGGGTGCGACTGTGGCCGCGCGGTGTGGACACCGTCCGGTTCCGCCCAGAACACCGGGACGACGCACTCCGCCGTGAACTCGCGCCGAACGGCGAGCTGATCGTCGGCTATGTCGGCCGGCTCGCTCCCGAGAAGCAGGTCGAACTCCTCGCCGGAGTCTGCGGCCTGGACGGCGTACGCGTCGTGGTCACGGGCGACGGCCCGAGCCAGACGAGTCTGACCGGGGCACTTCCCGGAGCCGTGTTCCTGGGCCGTCGCACCGGTGACGAACTCGCCCGGATCTTCGCCTCGTTGGACGTCTTCGTGCACACCGGACCCTTCGAGACCTTCTGCCAGACCGTGCAGGAGGCGATGGCCAGCGGTGTCCCCGTGGTCGCCCCCGCCGCGGGCGGACCGCTCGACCTGGTGGCCCACGGGCGCACCGGACTCCTCGTCCCGCCGCGCGACGAGGGTGCCGTACGCGACGCCGTGGCGGTGCTCGCCGCCGATCCCGCGCTGCGGGCCGCGTACGGCGCCGAGGCGCGCCGTACCGTCGAGGGCCGCACCTGGGCGGCCGTCGGCGACCAGCTCATCGGGCACTACGCCGACGTGCTCACCGGACGGGCGGTGGTCGCGGCATGAGTTTCCTGAGTCAACCTCTATGCCGCCAAGGGGGTGTCGGCGGTCGTGTTGATCTTTCCGTTGGCCTGGTGGATCTCGGGGTCGTAGCAGGCTCCGTCGCGCCAGCAGGCCCAGATCACCC
>NZ_JAAKZX010000262.1 GCF_011045025.1 Streptomyces ureilyticus | reverse complement strand
GCCACCACCCGCCCCGCCGAAGGCAGGGGGCCTGGGGCCGCAGCTCCCCACGCGGCGGAGCCGCACGTTGATACAGCCTGGAAGGGGCGGGGCTGGGGAAAGAAACCCCGCCGCCCACGGAACCGCAACCGGCGGAGCCTAGGCCGCAGCGCTGCTGGTGTGGGCGCTCGCCGCATACCTCACCGGCACCCCCGCATGCCGCGCCGTACCCACGCAGCTCACCCACCCGCCCTCGGAGGTAGGCGTAACCATCCACCGCGCCGCGAGCCGACCACCCGCAGCAACAAAGTCCGCGCTCACCGACCCGAGCACCTGCACGCTCCAGCCCCCCGGCACCCGAAGCTCAAGCCCAGCCCCAGTCCACGGCTTGGCGGAGCCATTCGCGAGGGTGGCCGTCACCACAAAACCGTCGCCGCGCGAAACGACATCGAGCGAAACCCCGAACGGCTTGCGCTCGTACTGCTCCGCCCAAGACGACCGCATCAGCCGCACCAACGCATCCGCCTCACCAGGCAGCTTGTCGGCGATGTCGTCCCGCTCGCCGGGATCCCTGGCGAGGTCGTACAGCTCGACCTCCCACCGGTCGTCGGGCACGTTACGGTCCTGCCCCGGCGCGAACCGCACCGCCTTCATATCCCCGCGCCGCAACGCCTCGGCGAGCCGCCGCCCCCGCCACCGGTCGATGGCATCGGAACCCGGAGTCCGGCCACTGTGGTTGCGGTAGAAGTACAAGTGATCATGGCGGGCGACGGAGTCCGCGCCACCCCGCAACAGCGGCGCGATGGACAGCCCGTCGACATCCGCCGGAGCAGGCGCCCCCGCGAGCTCGGCAAGCGTCGGCAGCAGATCGGTGAGCGGAGTCGGCCGGTCCGTGACGCCGGAGCGAACCCGCTTCGGCGACCAGGCGATGAGCGGAACGCGGATACCGCCCTCATACAGGTTCCGCTTGAGCCCGCGCAGCCCACCGCTCGCGGCGAAGAGCCCGGGGTCGGTACGGCCCTCCTCGTGCGGCCCGTTGTCACTGGTGACGATCACCACAGTGCGGTCCGCTATGCCAAGCGACTCCAGCCGCTTGGTGACGTTGCCGACGAGCGAGTCGAACTTGCTGACCTGGGCGGCGTGCAGCTTGTCGGGCCGCGGCCAGGGGCTGTCGCCGTACGCCCCCATCTCGGGCGCGCGGCTCGGCGCGTGCGGCAGGGTGGGCGTGAGGCAGAGGAGAAAGGCCTCCTCCTTGTGCGCGTCCATGAAGTCGAGGGCGCGGGTCTCGAGGAGATCGGGGGCGTAGACGCGTCTGGCGCCGTCTTCGTTGTCCGGGATCGCCTCCCGCTCGGCGTTGCGCCACAGGTACGGCGGGTAGTAGTCGTGGGCGTGCCGGTGCGAGATGTAGCCGTAGAACTCGTCGAAACCACGGGCGTTGGGGTGGCTCGGCTGGTTCGGCTCCTCGGGGCCGAAGCCCCACTTGCCGACCAGCGCGGTGCGGTAGCCGCGGGCGCGCAGGGCCTCGGCGAAGGTGAAGTCGCGGTCGGTGAGGGCTGCTTGGCCACCGGGCCCCCACGGGTTCTCCCGTACGGTCGCATGCCCGCTGTGCAGCCCGGTGAACAGGGAGCAGCGCGAGGGCGCGCAGACCGGGGCCGCCGCGTAGGCGTCCGTGAAGCGCAGCCCCTCGGCGGCGAGGGCGTCGATATTCGGGGTGCGGATCAGCTTCTGTCCGTACGCTCCGAGCTCGCCGTATCCGAGGTCGTCCGCGAGGATCACCACGAAGTTCAGCCCGTTCGCCGGGGATTGGGCGGCGGGCACGACGGGGGCCTGCGGGAGCGCGTCGGTGGCCGGGGTCGTGACCGACTCGCAGGCCGTGGCCGCCCCTGTGACGCCGAGCGCGACTGCGGTCCCGGCGAGGAAGCGACGGCGGCTGGGCATACGTGTTCTCCTGTGCGTGGTTCAGTGAGCGTGGTGTGCGGCGTCCGTGACCGAGGAGGAAGACGAGGAAAGGGATACTCGGGCCACAACGCGGCACACGGTAGGAAGTCAGAAACGGGCCGAAGGTTCCCACCATTTGACGCTCGGCTTGATTTTTTTCGTACACGGCTTGATCACGCCGTCTGATTCGCGTCTCGTGGCTGGTTCCTTCTGCTCCACGCCCCCCGGCGCGCCCACTGATCCACGCGGACGATATCCCTCTCACCGGTGAGGACGTACGCCGGGGTCCTGCCGATGCGGCGGGGCGCTGCCGGTTACGGATCCGGCCCCGCCCCTGTGACCGGGGGCTTCGCCCTCCGGGCGCACGCTCTTCCCCTTCGTTCAGAGTGTGAACTCCACTCCCCCGCAAGCACTTTCTCTGCTTTACCTCTTGACGACTGACGTGACAGAGAGCACATTGTCGGGCGCGGCTTCATTGAGAGCGCTCTCAAACCCCTCTCAGTGGACCCCCCACCCGCACCCCCACACCACCGTGAACGAGGCATCCATGAGTGGAACCCATAGCAGGCGCAAACCCCTCAAGCACGTGCTCATCGCCGTACTGAGCACGCTGGGCCTGGCCGCGGGCGCCGCGGCGATCACCCTGCCCGCGAACGCGTCTCCCCCACCGCCCCCGTCCGGCTGGACGGAGGTGTTCACCGACGACTTCAACGGCGCCGCGGGCTCCGGCGTCAACCGCGACAACTGGCAGTACGCCACGGGCACCGGCTACCCGGGCGGCCCCGCCAACTGGGGCACCGGCGAGATCGAGACGATGACCGACAGCACGGACAACGTCTCGCTCGACGGCAACGGCAACCTCCGGATCACGCCACGCCGCGACGCCTCCGGCAACTGGACCTCCGGCCGCATCGAGACCAACCGCACCGACTTCGAGCCACCCGCCGGCGGCAAGCTGCGCGTCGAGAGCCGGCTCCAGACGCCGAACGTCACCGGCGCCGCGGCCAGGGGTTACTGGCCCGCGTTCTGGATGCTGGGCGAGCCCTACCGCGGCAACTACCAGAACTGGCCGATGGTCGGCGAGCTGGACATCATGGAGAACACCCAGGGCCAGAACACGGTGTTCGCCACGATGCACTGCGGCACCGCCCCGGGCGGCCCCTGCAACGAGAACACCGGCATCGGCAGCTCCACCGCGTGCCCCGGCGAGGCATGCACGGCCGGCTTCCACACGTTCGCCCTGGAGTGGGACAGGTCGGCCGACATCGAGGAGATCCGCTTCTACGTCGACGGCGACAACTTCCATACGGTGCGCGAGAACCAGGTCGACGCCACGACCTGGACCAACGCCACGGACCACGGCTTCTTCATCATCCTGAACGTCGCGATGGGCGGCGCCTTCCCGAACGCCCACGGCGGCGGCCCGGACGCCGCAACCGAGCCCGGCCACCCGATGGTCGTCGACTACGTCCAGGTCCTCCAGTCAGCCGGATAGCACCAAAGCCACCACCGGAAACCCCCCACAAGGGGCGGGCCGAACGGCCCGCCCCTTCTCCGTGTCCGCGCCCGCTCCCCGCCCGGGAATCCCCGGCCGCCACGCATGGTTGATCCCAAGCGGTCGCCACATCGCTCGACGACAATGGGGATCCGGCACACAAGAACGGACGGAGCTGGCGCAGGCCATGAAGATCGACCTGACCGACACCACGGCAAGCAAGATCAACAAGGCCCTCGTGGAAGGCCGCCGCGCCATCGGCACCCCCGCCGTGGGCATGGTCCTGACGATGGTCATCGTGACGGACGAGGAGAACGCGTACGACTCGATCAAGGCGGCCGAGGAAGCCTCGCACGAGCACCCCTCACGCACCCTGGTCGTCATCAGGCGCGTCTCCCGAACGCCCCGCGACCGCACGAAGTCCCGACTGGACGCCGAGGTGAGGGTCGGCGCGGACGCGGGCACCGGCGAGACGGTCGTGCTCCGGCTGTACGGGGAGGCCGGCGACCACGCCGATTCGGTGGTCCTCCCGCTGTTGCTGGCGGACGCGCCCGTCGTGGTGTGGTGGCCGGTGGACGCCCCCGAGGTGCCCGCGAAGGACCCGCTGGGGGCGCTGGCCCAGCGCCGGATCACGGACATGTTCGCGGTCGAGGCACCGCTGGTCGCCCTGGAGCAGCGCGTCGCCTCGTACGCGCCCGGCGACACGGACCTCGCCTGGACCCGGCTGACGCCGTGGCGCTCGATGCTGGCAGCGGCCCTCGACCAGGCCCGTGCGGAGGTGATCTCAGCCGCCGTCGAGAGCGAGGCAGAGAACCCGAGCGCCGAGTTGCTGGCCCGCTGGCTGGAGGCCCGGCTGCGGGTGCGGGTCGATCGGGTGGTCACCCCCGGCCCGGTCGTCACGGGCGTACAGCTCGACACCGTGAACGGCGAGGTCCGCATCGACCGCCCTGAGGACCCGCTGGCCACCCTCTCCCTGCCCGGCCAGCCCTCGCGCACCCTGGCTCTGAAGGTCCGCCCCACCTCCGAGCTGATCGCCGAGGAACTGCGCCGCCTGGACGCGGACGACATGTACGCGATCGCCCTGCGGGGTGCCGACAAGGCAGGGAGCGGCCGTGTCTGACGCACCGCCCACGATGGCCGACCACCGCACGCTCATAGGAAGCGAAAGGGCATGACAGCCATGGAATTGGGACTGATCGGTCTCGGCAAGATGGGCGGGAACATGCGCGAGCGCATCCGCCAGGCCGGGCACACCGTCATCGGCTACGACCGTAATCCCGAGCTCTCCGACGTCGGCAGCCTGACCGAGCTGGTCGGTCGGCTCGAAGGCCCGCGGGTGATCTGGGTGATGGTCCCGGCGGGCGGCCCGACCCAGTCCGTCGTCGATGAACTCGGGGACCTGCTGGAGGCCGGTGACACGGTCGTCGACGGCGGCAACTCCCGCTGGACGGACGACGAGAAGCATGCCGAGGAGCTGGGGGCGAAGGGCATCGGCTTCGTCGACGCGGGCGTATCCGGCGGTGTGTGGGGCCTGGAGAACGGCTACGCGCTCATGGTCGGCGGCGACAAGGAGCACGTGGACAGGCTCCAGCCGATCTTCGAGGCACTCAAGCCGGAAGGCCCGTACGGCTATGTCCATGCGGGCAGGGTGGGCGCCGGGCACTTCTCGAAGATGGTCCACAACGGCATCGAGTACGCCATGATGCAGGCCTACGCCGAGGGCTGGGAGTTGCTGCAGGCGGCCGACTCCGTCACGGACGTACGTGAGGTGTTCCGCTCCTGGCAGCAGGGCACGGTCATCCGCTCCTGGCTGCTCGACCTGGCGGTCGACGCGCTCGACGAGGACGAGTACTTGGAGAAGCTGCGCGGCTATGCGCAGGACTCGGGTGAGGGCCGCTGGACGGTCGAGGCGGCCATCGACAACGCGGTTCCGCTGCCGGCGATCACCGCGTCCCTCTTCGCGCGGTTCGCCTCCCGGCAGGACGACTCGCCGCAGATGAAGATGATCGCGGCGCTGCGCAACCAGTTCGGCGGCCACTCCGTCGAGTCGGCGAAGTAGGCGATGTAACGGTCATGGGCGACCTTCTCCTGATCCGCCACGGCGAGACCGAGTGGAGCGCGTCGGGTCAGCACACCAGCCGGACCGACCTGCCGCTCACCCGGCGCGGCGAGGAACAGGCCAAGTCCCTCGCTCCGATGCTGGCGGGCCGGTCCTTCGCGCTCGTCCTGACCAGCCCGCTCGGCCGCGCGATGCGCACCGCCGAACTCGCGGGCCTGTCCGGGGCGGTGGTGGACCCGGATCTGCACGAGTGGGAGTACGGCGGCTACGAGGGCGTCACCACCGTCGAGATCCACCGCACCCGGCCCGACTGGGATCTGTGGACGGACGGGGCGCCGTCCGGCCCGGAGGGGCACGTCGGCGAATCGCCCGGGCAGGTGGGCGAGCGTGCTGACCGGGTCCTGTCCCGGGTCGCCGAGGTGCTCCCCGAGGGTGACGTGCTGCTCGTGGCCCACGGCCACTTCCTGCGTGTGCTGACGGCCCGCCGACTGGGACTGCCGCCGTCGGACGGGCGGCTGTTCCGGCTGGAGACGGGGACGCTGAGCCGACTGTCGACGGAACACGGGTGGCCGGTTGTAGCGGAGTGGAACACCAGGGCGTAGTCGGCGAGTTGACACCCGCCCCGGGCCGCGTCAGAGTCCCCGCTGATGGAGATCAACGATCTGACGCCGGCCGAAGAGCGAGTGTGGCGGGCCTTCCCGTGCGGGGAGGTCGTGGATTTCCGCATGGACGGGGACGAGGACGCCGCCGCGGGAGCGGACTGGGGGCCGGAACGGACCCTGCGTGCCTCGGTGTTGAGGGCGCTGCTGGCCAGCGCGCCCCAGGAGGACGGCGAGATCGCCGCCCTGCGGGTCAGGGGTGCCCGGATCACCGGCGAGCTCGACCTCATGCACGCCGTCGTCGATCACCCGATCAGCCTGACGCACAGTTACTTCGCCAACCTGCCCTATATGTACGGCGCCCAGCTGCGCAGACTCAGCCTGCGCGGTTCCGTGCTCCCCGCCCTGGACCTCGGCAGCGCGCGGGTCGACGGCGTGGTGAATCTTTCGGAGTGCCGGGTGCGCGGGCGGGTGCATCTGGGCGGGACCCAGATATCCGGTGCGCTGATCCTGGAGCGCGCCGAACTCACCGCCTCGGACGACGGGGAGCCCGCGCTCAAGCTCCAACGGACGGTGGTGGGAGACGACTTGTTGGCGCTGGGGCTGCGCGCACAGGGCGAGATACGGCTCAACGGCGCCACCGTAAACGGGTCGGTCAACCTCAGCAGCGCCCGCCTGTCCCACCCCGGCCAGGTGGCCCTCGACGCCGTGACGCTCAGCGTGGAGGGCGACCTCCTGCTGCGCCACGCGGACGTCGAGGGGTGGATCGGGCTACGGGGCGCCCGTATCGCCGGCCGCCTCGACCTGTCGCATGCGCGTCTGTCGAACCCCGGCGACATGGCGCTGCGGGCCTCCAGTTGCACCGTCGGGGAACTGTGGCTGCGCAGGGGCGAACCTCTGGACGGCGGCCTCAACCTACGCCGGGCCCAGGTCGAGGTCCTCTTCGTGGAGCCGGAGAAGCTGCCGGACACGGTCCGTCTCGACGGTCTCGGCTATACGACCCTCACGCCCCATGAGCCCGCCGAGCGCCGTCTGCCCATGCTGGAACGCGACGACGACCGCTATGTCCCGCACGCCTACGAGCAGTTGACGGCCGCCTACCGCCGTATCGGCGACGACGACGCGGCCCGCGTCGTCCAGCTGGCCAAGCAGCGCCGCCACCGGCTCACGCTTCCCTGGTACGGGCGCCTGTGGGGCCAGGTCCAGGACGCGGCCGTCGGCTACGGCTTCCGCCCGCTGCGCGCCGCGGTCTGGCTGCTGTCGCTGCTCGCGGTCGGCTCCATCTCGTACGCTCTGCACCATCCGCCGGCCCTGAAGCCGGACGAGGCGCCGCCCTTCAACGCCGTCTTCTACACCCTCGACCTGCTGCTCCCGGTGATCTCCTTCGGCCAGGAGGCCGCGTTCGCCCCGAAGGGCCCGTACCAGTACCTGTCCTACGTCCTGGTCCTCACCGGCTGGATCCTGGCCACGACGGTCGTCGCGGGCGTGACGCGGACGGTCAGCCGCCAGTGACGCCGCCCGCGGCGTGCTGCGCCGCCAGACGTACGGGCGCGTTCTGGGCGCCGTACCCCCGATAGCCGCCGTCGCGCTGGACCAGCTCGAAGAAGACGCGGCCGACGGTGTGGGTGTAGCAGTGCCGGAAGACGCCGTGCTCGTCCCGGTCGTAGAGGATGCCCAGCTCGCGGTATGTAGCCAACTCGCCCTCGCTGAGGTCGAACCGGGCCGCGAGGTCGTCGTAGTAGTTCGCGGGGATCGGCAGCAGGTGGCCGCCGGCCTCGCGGAAGCGGCGGGCCGCGGCGACCACGTCGTCCGTGGCCAGCGCGATGTGCTGGGCGTGGACCGTGTCGTCCGTCGGGGCCGCGCCGACGGTGAGGGCGATACGGACGCTGCCGTCGGCGTTGGTGACGGCGCGGCTGCGCAGCAGACCGTACGGGTCGGCGACGTCCACGCTCTGCTGCGCCTGGAGCCCGAGGACGCTGCGGTGGAAGAGGGCCGCTTCGTCGAAGTGGTGCCAGGGCTGGGTGAGGGCGAGGTGGTCGATGCGGTGCACGTTCGGGGCTTGTCCGGTGTGCTCGTGGTCCTCGAAGTCGGCGAGCCAGTTGGGGAGTTCGGTCCGGTTCGTGGCGCAGAAGAACAACTCCGTGCCGTCGGGGGCGGCGACCGCGTCGAGGGGGACGTCCTGTGGTGCACGGCGGCGCGGCAGTACCGGTGCCAGCAGGGCCTCGGCGCGCCGGGCGGCGCCCGCCGGGTCGGGTGACTCGAGGCCGAGCGCGGCGAGCGCCGTGCCGTGGCGGCGGTCGGCAGGTCCGGTGTTGACCAGGATGCGGGCCTCGCCCTGCTGCCACAGGTCGACGGGTTTGCCGCGGTGCCGTGCGGTGCGGGCGAAGCCGAGCGCGCCGAGCAGCGCCGCGAGGGGTTCCGCGTCCGGAGTGACCAGTTCGGCGAAGGCGACGCCGGTGGGGACGACGGGCGCGGGCAGCGACGCAACTCCGACGGTCTCCTGTAGGACGAGGAGGGAACGGCGGGCGTCCACCGCGGTCGGACCGGCCTCGGCCTGCCGGAACACGTCGTTGAAGACCTCCAGGGAGAGCGGACCGTCGTAACCGGTGCGCAGTACATGAAGCAGCAGCCCGGCCACGTCGAAGCCGCCCTGGCCGGGAAAGCAGCGGTGGTGGCGGCTCCATTGCAGGACGTCCATCGCGAGCAGCGGAGCGTCGGCGAGCTGGAGGAAGAAGATCTTCTCGCCGGGAAGGTCCGCGATGCCCTTGGGATCGGACCCGCGGGCGAGAATGTGAAAGCTGTCCAGGCAGGTACCGAGCGCCGGGTGATCGGCCCGCTCGACGATGCGCCACGCATGGTCGTACGTACTCACGTGCCGCCCCCAGGCCAGCGCCTCGTACGCAACGCGAATCCCGAACTCCTGGGCTAGTTCGGCAAGTTGGCGCAACTGCCGGGCGGCGAGCACGTCGTCGTCCACGGCGAGCGGCGACACACTGGAGCACACCAGCACGGTGTCGGCCCCGAGCCGCCGCATCAGCTGAAACTTACGCTCGGCCCGCCGCAGGTTCCGCGCGAACTCGTCGGAGGGTACGGCCTCGATATCGCGCATCGGCTGGTAGAGGTCGATACTCAGCCCGAGGTCGGCGCACCTCTCGCGGATCTCCTCGGGCGCGAGGGGACTGGCGAGCAGGTCGTTCTCGAAGATCTCGACACCGTCGAACCCGGCCCGCGAGGCGGCAGTGAGCTTCTCGGTGAGGGAACCACTGAGGGAGACGGTGGCGATGGAAGTACGCATGGGGGGGCTCCTTCGAGGCTTCACACTTCTGGCGGTGCTGCTAATCCGCCGGTTCAGGGGGCGCCCCCTTAGGGGCGCGGGGCTGTGACATATGCAGCTCCGCCGCGATGGGGGTCCTCCCGCTCGAGCGCAGCCGAGAGTGGGGGAGCGACCAGCCACAACGGCCCCGCAGCCGACACACGGCACAACCCCTACGGCGCCTAGTCACGAACACTCACGGCCCCGGCCAACTCACCAATGTCCGCCAGCATTCGGCCGACGTCCGGTTCCCGCCCCGTGAACAAGCGGAAGGCGTCGGCAGCCTGAAACACCGCCATGCCACCCCCATCCAGCGTGGCGCAGCCAGCCCCGCGAGCGGCACGCAACAACTCCGTCTCCAGCGGCCGGTACACAACCTCGGCCACCCACAGCCCGGGATGCAGCAATCCAGCCGGAAGCGGCAGCCCAGGATGGTCCGCCATACCCGTAGGTGTGGCATGCACGATCCCGTCGGCGTCGGCGACCAGCGCGGCCAGCTGGTCCGGCGCCGCGGCGGTCGCCCGGCCGTCACCGAAGCGCCGGTTCAGCCCAGCGGCCAGCGAAACCGCCCGAGCCGGCACAGCGTCCGTCACCGTGACGGCCCCCGCGCCAAGCGTGAGCATGGCGTGCGCGACCGCCGCGCCCGCGCCGCCCGCGCCCAGCTGCACGACCCGCTCCAGCGGAGCGTCGGGCAGCCCGCGCGCGAACGAGGCCGCGAACCCGGTGACATCCGTGTTGTGCCCGATCGCGCAGCCGTCCTCGAAGACGACGGTGTTCACCGCACCCAGTGCCTCGGCCTGCGGGTCGAGCGCGTCCAGATGCTCGATGACGAGCCGCTTGCAGGGATGCGTGATGTTCAGCCCGTCGAAGCCCAGGTCGCGGGCGGCCCGCACCAGGTCCCCCACCGCTTCGGGCGGGACACCGACGGCGTCGATGTCGATGATCCGGTACAGATAGCGCAGGCCCTGGCGGTCCGCCTCCCGCTCGTGCAGCGCCGGGCTGAGCGAGGGGCCGATGCCGGAACCGATCAGTCCGACGAGATACGAGTCCTTGGACAGCACCGAGGGGCCTCCTGAGCGTGAGCAGGCAGCTCACTAATGTACGAACTAGTACGTTAGCTATACCAGCATCCGAGACCGACGGGAAGCCCCCGGCCCACGGTCCGCCCACCCCCGCACAACGGCCTGGTTCTACAATCTCCGGCACGGCACCTCGCCGGAGAGGAACGCGAAGGAACCCGATGACCAGCGTCGAAGAACCGGCACGACCCAACGGCCGCATCCGCGACGCCGCCCGCACCAGGGCCGAAATTCTCGACGTGGCGACCCAGGAGTTCGCCCGGGCCGGGTTCACCGGGGCAAGGGTGGACGAGATCGCCGCTCGGACCCGCACCACGAAGCGGATGATCTACTACTACTTCGGCGGCAAGGAGCAGCTGTTCACGGCCGTGCTGGAGCGGGCGTACAGCGTGATCCGGGAGACCGAGCAGCAGCTGGACGTGGAGCATCTGGACCCGGTCGCGGCCATCCGTCGGCTCGCCGAGCTCACCTTCGACCACCACGAGGCGCACCCCGACTTCATCCGCCTGGTCAGCATCGAGAACATCCACGAGGCGGAGCACATCGCCGCCTCCGCGGAGCTGGGCAAGATCGGCTCGCCCGCGCTCGACGTGATCGGCCGCATCCTGGCCTCGGGGCGCGAGTCCGGCCTGTTCACGGCCGATGTCGACGCGGTGGACCTGCACGCGATGATCAGCTCGTTCTGCTTCTTCCGGGTCGCCAACCGGCACACCTTCGGCGCGCTCTTCGGCCGCGATCTGGTCGCCGCCGACCAGCGGGAGCACTACCGCACCATGCTGGGCGACATGGTGATCGCCTACCTGACGGCGGAGCGGGCCGCGGACTGAGCGTCACGGAATACTTTCGGCGCACCCCCTTGACGCATGCCGAAACGCGGGCGCAACATCTCTGGCCAACCGCTCAATAACTAACCAGTGAGTTCATTAGCGAGCCCGTCCCCCTGATCAGCGGCCCCCCATCCCTG
>NZ_JAAKZX010000261.1 GCF_011045025.1 Streptomyces ureilyticus | reverse complement strand
CCGAGGGGGCGGCTGCTTCGCGTGCGTGACCGCCGACCTCGCGTGCGCGGCGCCTACTTCGCGTGCATGACCGCGTAGATCATGACGAACGCCACGATGTGGATGCCGAAGAGGAAGTACGCCAGATACCACCAGACGTAGCGCTCGTTCTTCTTCTCCTGGTCCAGGCGGCGTTGCTCCTGTTCCCGTACGGGTTCGGCGTCCGGCATCACAGCTCCCTGTGGACCTTCGTGTTGGAGGCCTGGGCCCGGGGGCGGATGACCATGAGGTCGATGTTCACGTGGGAGGGGCGAGTGACCGCCCAGGTGATCGTGTCGGCCACGTCGTCGGCGGTCAAGGGCTCGGCCACGCCCGCGTAGACGTTCGCCGCCTTCTCCTCGTCGCCGCCGAAGCGGGTCAGGGCGAACTCGTCCGTCCTGACCATGCCGGGGGCGATCTCGATCACACGCACCGGGGTGCCGACGATCTCCAGGCGGAGGGTCTCGGCGAGTACGTGCGCGCCGTGCTTGGCGGCGACGTAACCGGCGCCGCCCTCGTACGTGCCGTGGCCCGCGGTCGAGGAGACGACGACCACCGTGCCGTCGCCGCTCGCGGTCAGGGCGGGGAGCAGGGCCTGGGTCACATTGAGCGTGCCCAGCACGTTCGTCTCGTACATCTGGCGCCAGTCCGCCGGGTCGCCCGTCGCGACGGGGTCGGCGCCGAGCGCGCCGCCCGCGTTGTTGACCAGCACGCCGATGGTCTTGAAGGCGGTGGCGAACTCGTCGACCGCCGCGCGGTCGGTGACGTCGAGCGCGTACGCCGTCGCCTGGTGGCCCGCCGCCTCGAGCTCCTCCGCCAACGCCTCGATACGGTCCTTGCGGCGGGCCGTGAGGACCACCCGATAGCCCGCGGCAGCCAACTGCCGCGCCGTCGCGGCCCCGATGCCGCTGCTCGCGCCGGTGACGACGGCGATACGGGACTTGGCGGCGGGGGCGGTCATGGGCTGCTCCTCGGGCTGGGCGTACGGGTTCACGCTCGCTCGCGCGAGCCGGCGTTCGAATCCCCGCCAGGATAGGCCGGTGGCGGGTGCGGACGTCGAAGGCCCTGGTACCTGATGCACGGGCCCGGGGACAGTGGGAAAATCGAGGTGGGTGATCCTCTGCGCAGGAGGTGCTCCATGGGACAGGCACGTGAGGTCATGGACCGGCTCACCGAGGCGGTCACCACACCCCCGGACGTCAAGGCCCTCAACGAACTGTTCGCGGCGGACGCGGTCGCCGTGACGCCCGACGGCGGAGAGCTCCACGGGCGGGACAACATCGTCGAGTACTGGCGGCAGATGACGGACGCGATCCCGGAGGGCACGTTCGAGTCGGTGCACTCGTACGAGATCGGCAATACCGCCATCGACGAGGGCTTCTTCAGCGGCAGGAACACCGGGCCGATCCACCTGCCCTCCGGCGAGACGCTGCCCGCGACCCAGAAGGAGATCAGGATCCGCGGGATCGACCTCGCCACCATCGACGAGGACGGCCGGATCGCCGACTACCGGCTCTACTTCGACCAGTTGGACTTCCTCGGACAGCTGGGACTGCTGCCGGAAGACCTGCCGGCCTGAGGTCCTGCCGGCCTGAGGTCTTCGCTGCCTCAGCGGTCAGTCTCGCGGTGCGTACATGATCACCGCCATGCCCGCGAGGCAGATCAGCGCGCCCGTCACGTCCCAGCGGTCGGGCCGGAAGCCGTCCGCGACCACGCCCCAGGCGAGGGAGCCGGCGACGAAGACTCCGCCGTACGCGGCGAGGATGCGGCCGAAGTTCGCGTCGGGCTGGAGGGTGGCGACGAAGCCGTACGCGCCGAGGGCCATGACCCCGGCGCCGATCCAGAGCCAGCCGCGGTGCTCGCGTACGCCCTGCCAGACCAGCCATGCGCCGCCGATCTCGAAGAGCGCGGCGAGGGCGAACAGGGCGGCGGAGCGCACGACGAGCATGGGGGCAGCTTCGCATGGGGCGGGGGTGTGCCGGCGGGCCGGTGCCGTCACCTGTTCGCGGGGCTTGTCGGGTGTGCCGGGTGGCATACATCCCCGTATGACCCTGTCCAGGTCCGGCACAACCACCGGTGCGCGGCGCGGCCGGCTGCTCTCCGAGCTGGCCACCGAGTCGCGCCGCTGCATGGCCCTGTACGCCCTCTTCAACCAGGCCGTCGCCGACCAGCTGAAGCTGCACCCCACGGACCTCCAGTGCCTGAACCTGCTCAGCCTGGAGAGAGGGCCGGTCACGACCGGACGGGTCGCCGAGTTGACGGGGCTGACGACCGGGTCGGCGACGCGGCTCGTGGACCGGCTGGAGCGGGCCGGGTATGTCGTACGGCAGCGGGATGCGCACGACCGGCGACGCGTGCTCGTGGCGACCGTGCCGGAGAGAGCCGAGGAGTTCGGCCGGATGTGGCGGCGGCTGAGCGGCGACTGGTACGCCCTCTTCGAGGAACTCGAGGACGACGAACTCGCCCTGCTCATCGGCCACATGAGACGCACGGTGGAGTTCACGGCGACACAGACCGCTCGGCTGCGGAGCGGGAAGCTCGACTCGCTCTAGGCCTGATCTAGGCCTGCGAAGCCTCCGCGTGGCCCTCAGGCCCCTCAAGTCCCAAGGTCCTTAAGGGCTGTGCCCCTGTGCGTACGCCGCCGGGGGCACCCCCACCGTCGCCGTGAAGTCGCGTACGAGGTGGGCCTGGTCGGCATAGCCGAGGTCGGCGGCGAGGGCCGCCCAGTCGATGTCCGACCGGGTGCCGGCCAGCTCCAGGGCCTCGTGGATGCGGTAGCGGAGGATGATCCACTTCGGGCTGACGCCGACGTACGCCGCGAAGAGGCGTTGCAGCGCCCGTACCGAGACGCCCTCCGCGTCGGCGAAGTCGTCGACGCGGAGGATCGAACGGTCGGTGCGGATGCGGTCGACGAGGGTCATCGCGAGATCGGCCTTGGGGTCGGGCCCCGGGGCGAGTCCGAGCAGGAACGCGTCGAGGGCCGCGACCCGGGCGTCCTCGTCATCGGGCGTGAGTACGGCCTCGACGGCGCCCGTGGTCGAGAGGGCCGAGGGGAAGACCTCGTCCAGCGGCAGCCGCCTGCCCGTCCACTCCGACACCGCGTGCCCCGGCACGAAGGGCCGGAAGCCGCCGGGCCGGAACTGCACGCCGCATACACGCCCCCGTGCCTGCAGCTTCTGCGTGAACAGCTCCAGGCCGATCCCCGCGACCTCGCCGAACGGCTCACGCCCGGTGAAGGCCTGGAAGACGACGTTCACGGAGGGGTGCGGGACGACGTGGGACGCGTACGGCGTGGGCAGGTCCCAGTCGATCAGCCAGTAGTGCTCCAGATACGGGCGCAGCGGCTCGGCGGGTTCCCGGCGCCGGAAGCGGACGCGCGAGAAGAGCTCGGCGGCGTCGACGATGCCTCGCGTGTCACGTCGGGGATCGGCCATGGCCGGATCGTATGACGTCCGCTGCCGATAGGGGCTGTCGCGTTTCTTCAAGCCGCCGGGGAGAGGGCGTACGTACGGTCGCGGCATGACCTACGAGATCAACGAGATCAGTGAGACCAATGCCGGTGTGCCCTCGCTCGGTGATCTGCTCGGCGCGGCCGCCGCCCAGGCCGTTCCCGTCGTACGGGCCATCCCGGACGCGGCCTTCGCCCATCCGACGCCGTGCGCCGAGTACGACGTGAAGGCACTGGTCAACCACCTTTTCCATGTGGTCGTGGAGTTCCGGGAGCTGGCCGCCAAGAAGCCGGCGGACTTCACCAGTACGCCCGACCGGGTGGGGGCGGGCGACGACTGGCGGGACCGGTTCGCGGAGGCAGCGGCTCGGCTGGTCGATGCCTGGTCGCAGCCGGGGGCCGAGGACGGCACGACGGGGGCCATGGAGCTGCCTGCGCGGACGGTCGGCTGCCTGGTGCTGCTCGATCTGACGGTGCACGTCTGGGACCTGGCGCGGGCGACCGGCCAGGAGTACCGGCCGGATCCGGCGGGCACCGGCGTCCTGTCCACGCTCGGCGAGACCGTGGCCGAGATGGCGCCCACGGCCCGGCAGATGGGCATGTTCGCCGAGCCGATACCCGTACCAGAGGGCGCGAACGCCCTCGACCGGCTTCTGGCGAAGACGGGCCGCGATCCACGCTGGGCCCGGGCCGGGCGGTAACGGGGGGGCACGGGCGGGCGCTCACCAAAGCCGCGGCCCCGCGCATTTGAGACGGCGGCCTTCGCGGGCCGGGGGCTGTCGCCAGAAACGCATCACATAACCCACAAGGATGAATCGGATGGATCATCCATACGGGAGCTGAACTCCCGATCTAGGCTCGCGCCACAACATCAAAAACAACGGCCCTCGGCCGGGACTGGCATCCCAACCGAGGGCCTGACCACCAAGGAAGTAGGGCTTCCCTGTGGCTGAACGCGAGCCTAACGCGCACCAATTCACGCTGGACGACGCCCTCGGGGTCGACACGGCGGGGTTCATGGACCTCGAAGACCCCAACTACGCCTACATGTTCGGCTTCTTGCAGGCCGATGGGCATCTCGCGAAGGGCGCGGGCCAGAAAGGACGCCTGACCGTCGAGATCAACGCACGGGACATCGCCATCCTGCGTGAGTTCCAGCGTCTGACGCCGTACAACAGCAGCATCTCCGAGCGCACGCGGTCCACGAACTTCGCCGGGACCCACCACTCGGCGACCTGGACTCTATGTTCCCTGGAGGCCAGGACCAGGCTCAACGAACTCGGACTGCCATACGGTCGCAAGTCGAAGAAGATCACGCCCCCACGTGTCGAGTTCTCACGCCGCGACTACCTCCGCGGCGTCATCGATGCCGACGGCTCAGTTGGCTACACGAGCCAGGGATTGCCCTTCATCTCTCTCACGACCGCGAGTACAGCCATCGTCGCCTACCTGTGCTTCTACACGAGGAAAATGACAGGCAGCGAGCGCAGCCCCCGGCGCAACCAGCGCGATGGCATCTACAACATCATGTACATCACCGAGGCTGCGCAGGCCCTGACTGCACACCTCTACTATCCGGGCTGCCTGTCCTTGAAGCGCAAGCAAGCGGCTGCCGACAGCGTCGCGAACTGGGTTCGACCGACCGGTTCGAAGCCCAGGCCACCGCGCATCAAATGGACGTGCGAGATGGACAGGATCCTGCTCGCTGCCCCCACCATCGCTCACGCCGCTGCTGAGCTGAACTACTCCCAAAGCGCCTGCCAAGTGCGCCGCTGGAAACTGCTGCACGGGTTGGTGCCGCTGCCGAACTGAGCGGCTTGCGATGGGCGCGACCACGATCGCCGCGCCCATCACTGCAGCTAACCCTTCACACAGATGAACTGCTTCAGCTTCGCCACGACCTCTACGAGATCGCGCTGCTGATCCATCACCTGCTCGATCGGCTTGTATGCGCCCGGAATCTCGTCAACGACGCCGGAGTCCTTGCGGCACTCCACGCCCCGCGTCTGCTCCTCCAGGTCTTTTGTCGTAAAGCGGCGCTTAGCAGCGTTCCGGCTCATACGTCGCCCCGCCCCGTGCGACGCCGAGTTGAAGGCCTTCTCGTTTCCGAGCCCCTTCACGATGTACGAGCTGGTACCCATCGAGCCCGGAATGATCCCGTACTCGCCGGAGCCCGCGCGGATCGCGCCCTTGCGGGTGACGAGGAGGTCTATGCCTTCGTACCGTTCCTCGCTCACATAGTTGTGATGGCACGAGATCTCCGGCTCGAAGGTCGGCTTCGCCTTCTTGAACTCCTTGCGGATCACGTCCTTCAGGAGCGCCATCATGATCGTCCGGTTGTACTTGGCGTATTCCTGCGCCCAGAACAGGTCGTTCCGGTACGCAGCCATCTGCGGAGTGTCTGCGATGAAGACAGCGAGATCCCGGTCGACCAGACCCTGGTTGTGCGGGAGCTTCTGCGCCACGCCGATGTGATAGTCCGCCAGTTCCTTTCCTATGTTCCGAGACCCGGAATGAAGCGTGAGCCATACAGACCCCTCGGAATCAAACAACAGTTCGAGGTAGTGGTTGCCGGCTCCGAGCGTCCCCATCTGTCGGGTCGCCCGCTCCAGACGGAACTTCACAGCGTCAGCAACACCGTCGAACCGCCCCCAGAAGTCGCCCCACCCCGCAGTAGCGAGCCCATGCAGCCGCTCCGGGTCAACCGGATCGTCATGCATCCCCCGCCCCACCGGAATGGCCTGCTCAATCTTCGACCGCAGCCGCGACAGATCCCCCGGCAGATCATTCGCCGTCAGCGACGTCTTGACGGCCGACATCCCGCAGCCGATGTCCACCCCCACCGCCGCCGGACACACAGCTCCGCGCATCGCGATGACCGACCCCACCGTCGCACCCTTGCCGTAGTGGACATCCGGCATGACAGCCAGCCCCTTGATCCACGGCAGCGTGGCGACGTTCTTGAGCTGCTGGAGGGCTACGTCCTCCACTGACGCCGGGTCCGTCCACATGCGGATGGGGACCTTCGCTCCTGGTACCTCTACATACGACATAACGTCCTCAATCCCCCGGAAGGCAAACAAAGTTCGGGCATCGCAAATACCGGTGCCAAGGTCTATGAAAGGGAAGGCGAACCGGCGTTCACGGCCGTGCGTGCGATAGACATTGTGGTCATCGGCCGCCTTCGGGCGGCAAGCGAATAAGCGGAGCGAGAGGAGCCCCCGTGCAGCGGAAGGCGTACGTAGTCGGCCTCGCCGGGCTTCTCGCGGCGATGGCGGCGCTGACCGGCTGCACCGGTTCGGACGACGGTGACGAGCCGACGGATTCGAAGCAGGGTGGCTCGGGTACGACGGCTCCCCCGGCGGAGCCCGGGCGGTACCGCACGCTGCCGGAGCCGTGCGATGCCGTCGAGCGGGGCACGCTGGACGCGCTGTTGCCGGGACTCAAGCAGGTCACGGACAGGGAGCAGCGGGAGAAGGCGTATGCGGGGGCGCCGACGCTGACGTACGACACGGACCGGAAGGTCGGCTGCCGTTGGAGTGCGGAGTCGACGAGCGCGACGGATCGTCTGTGGGTGGACTTCGAGCGCGTGACGTCGTACGAGAACGCCGTGAGTGACGACTCTCGCGCCTCGCAGCTCTATGCGACGAAGGAGGAGGGGGCGGATCTGCCCGTACCGGTTCCGTCGTCGCCGAGTGCCACGTCCACGGAGACCCCGACCGAGGATGAATCCGGCGCATCGGATGAATCGGGAGAGGGTGCGGGGGGTGGCGCGGACGACGGTGACGCCGGCTCCGCCACCCCGACCGACGACCCGAGCGCCACGTCGGGCGGGACCCCTTCCCCCAGCCTCACCCCCGCCGACCTTCAGCCCCGCACTCTCGACGATCTCGGTGACGAGGCCTTCCTGGACGATGCGCTGAGCGCCTCTCGGCAGCGCACGGTGACTGTGGTGTTCCGCACGTCCAACGTGATGGTGACGATCCGGTACGACGAGCAGCCGACGAGTACGACGGACGTCCCGAGCAGCGAGGACATGCAGGACAGGGTGCGGGAACTGGCCGATCAGCTCGACGGCGCGTTGAACGAGTAGCGGTCGCCGGGGGGCTGTGAGGCTGGGCGGAATGGAAGTCACATCCGCCTCGTAACGCGTACCGTGGCCCCTCGGACCCGACCGCACGCACACAAAACGCGTCTTGAGTGAAGGAACCATGCACCGACCCGCACAGCGACTCCCCCGCATCCTCGTCAGCGCAGCCGTTGTTCCGGTGATGCTCGTCGCCGCAGGCTGCTCCTCGGATTCCGGCTCGGAGTCCGGTAAGGCCGCGAAGAAGGACTCCAGCGCGAAGGCGTCCCCCTCCGCCTCGAAGGCGGCGGTGGTGAAGGAGGCCGCGTACGCGAAGCTGCCCGAGCCGTGCAAGGCGTTCTCGTCGAAGACTCTGGGCGAGCTGGTGCCGAAGGCTTCCAAGTCCGGCAAGGAGGGCAGGTCGGACGACACGGCGACGCGCGGCAGTTGCTCCTGGGACAGCCTGGAGGACAAGGGCGTGAAGGGCTCCCAGTTCCGCTGGCTGAGTGTGTCCTTGCTGCGCTTCGAGTCGGACCAGACCAGGGGTACGGGCGAGAAGCTGGCGTCGACGTACTACGCCGACCAGGTCCAGGACGCGCGGTCGGAGACCGGCGCGACGAACGCCAAGTCGGAGCCGGTGTCCGGTACGGGCAGTGAGGCGACGCAGGTGAGTTACGACCTGAAGAAGAAGGAAGGCACCTTCAAGCAGCAGGTGGTCGTGGCCCGGGCGGAGAACGTCGTCGTGTCGGTGGATTACAACGGCGCGGGTCTCGCGGGTGACAAGGCCCCGAGCGCCGAGGATATGTCGAAGGCGGCGCTGAAGGCGGCGAAGGAGGCCGTGGAGGCGGTGGTGACCGCCAATCAGGCCGGCGGATCGGGAGCGGGTGCCGGTTCCGGAGGCGGCGCGAGCCCGAGTCCGAGCAAGAGCGCGAGCGGGAGCCCGGCCAAGGGAACCAAGTCCCCGGCCACCAAGCCCCCGGCGACGAAGAACTGACGAAGGCGGGAGAGCTCGTCTGGCGCCCGTCTGGCTCCAACTCGCGGCTCAGCACCGCCTTTTAACGGAGCCCGGCCCCCTGCGTGCCGGGCTCCGGCCGTATACCGAAGCCGTACCGAAGCGGTGGCGACGTCCTTCCGGACACCCGCGAACCGCACACATGTGCCACCCTGTTCCGCGCAACAGGTCTCACAGGGAGGGGAGTACGGGTGGCCGCGCCAATGGAGCTCACCAGGACGCACCGGATCCTCATCGGGGTCGTCGTCTTCGGGGCGGTCGTCATCGCCGGTATCGGCTTCGCCGGTTCGTACGCGGCGGTGCGCGAACTCGCCCTCGACAAGGGCTTCGGGAACTTCAGTTACGTCTTCCCGATCGGCATCGACGCGGGTATCTGCGTCCTGCTGGCCCTGGACCTGCTGCTGACCTGGATCCGCATCCCGTTCCCGCTGCTGCGTCAGACGGCGTGGCTGCTGACGGCGGCGACGATCGCGTTCAACGGCGCGGCCGCCTGGCCGGATCCGCTGGGTGTCGGTATGCACGGCGTCATCCCGATCCTGTTCGTCGTCTCCGTGGAGGCGGCCCGGCATGCGATCGGCCGGATCGCGGACATCACGGCCGACAAGCACATGGAGGGCGTACGCCTCACCCGCTGGCTCCTCTCCCCCATCCCGACCTTCCTCCTGTGGCGCCGGATGAAGCTGTGGGAGCTGCGTTCGTACGACGCGGTGATCAAGCTGGAGCAGGAGCGTCTGGTGTACCGGGCCCGCCTCCGCTCCCGTTACGGCCGTGCCTGGCGCCGTAAGGCTCCGGTGGAGTCGCTGATGCCGCTGCGCCTTGCGCGGTATGGCGTGCCGCTCGCGGAGACGGCTCCGTCCGGTCTCGCGGCGGCGGGCATCGAGCCGGTCCTGCTGCCTCCGGCGCCGCGCCAGCCGGAACGGGAGCTGGAGTCGTCACAGCGGGCCGGGATACCCGGGGCACCTGGGAGGGAGCAGCGCGGCCCCGAGAACGACGCCGTTGCGGAGCAAGCCCCGCAGCAAGAGGCGTACGCCCGAGAGCGGGAACAGGCCCAGGAACCCGACAGCAGCCCTTGGTTCGCGCCCCCGCACCAGGAAGTGGTCTACGAGGGCGGCTACGACCCGTCGTACGAGCCCGAAGAGCGGTACGACGGCGAGCAGTACGACCAGCAGTGGTACGAGGCCCAGCGCCAGGCCCAGGAACAGGACCAGGCTCCGTACCAGGACCAGAATCAGAACCAGGGCCAAGACCAGGATCGGGCTCAGGAGTACGAGCCCGGTCCCGAGGACACGGGCAGTTGGCGCATCCCGACGGGACCGGGCGGGCGGACGCGGCAGTTGGGCGAGGGCGGCGGGGCGCCGGAGGGCCCCGAGCCGGACGAGGAGTCGTACTACCAGGTCTTCAAGCAGTCGATCAACGGCAGCTACCCCACCCCACGCCAGTTCAGTGACAACGTCGAGGCGACGTACGGCATCCCCGTCGCGGACCCCGACGCCAAGCGAATGGTCAACCGCTTCACGAACCGTCACACGGCGGAGCTGGAAGAGGACCACATCGCGTAACCGCCATCGTGCATACGTGGTTGGGGGCTCCCGGAGTTCTCCGGGAGCCCCCAACCACGTATCACCAACTCACCAAGGCTTACGCGCCGAGCAGCTTCCGTACCCGTTCCGCCCCCACCGCGAGCAGCAGCGTGGGCAGTCGGGGCCCGGTGTCGCGGCCGACGAGGAGGTGGTAGAGCAGCGCGAAGAACGAGCGCTGGGCCGCCTTGATCTCCGGCGGCAGTTCCTTGGGCGTGGCGTCCGGGGGGAACCCGGCCTGGACCTTGGGCACGCCGTACACGAGGTGCGTCAGGCCGTCGAGGGACCAGTTCGCGTCGAGTCCGTCCAGCAGGAGCCGGAGGGATTCGCGGGCCTGGTCGTCGAGGGACTTCAGCAATTCGACGTCCGGTTCCTGGCGGACGACGGTGCGCTGCTCGGCCGGTACCTGGGTGTTGATCCAGGCCTCGGCCTTGTCGTAGCGCGGCCGTACTTCGTCGAGTGAGGCGAGCGGGTTGGCGGGGTCGAGGTCGCTGAGGATGCGCAGGGCCTGGTCCTCGTGGCCTGCGGTGATGTCGGCGACGGAGGCGAGTGTGCGGTACGGCATGGGCCGCGGGGTCTTCGGGAGTTCGCCCGCGGCGGTCCGTACGGCGCGGGAGTGGGCGGCGATGTCGGCGGGCAGGGCGGAGCCGTCGGCGACCTTGGCGTTCAGCTTGTCCCACTCGTCGTAGAGCCGCTGGATCTCCTGGTCGAAGGCGATCTTGAAGGACTGGTTGGGGCGGCGGCGGGCGTACAGCCAGCGCAGGAGCTGGGGCTCCATGATCTTCAGGGCGTCGCCCGGGGTGGGCACGCCGCCCTTCGATGACGACATCTTGGCCATCCCGGAGATCCCCACGAACGCGTACATGGGGCCGATCGGCTGCTTGCCGCCGAAGATGCTGCCGACGATCTGTCCGCCGACCTGGAAGCTGGAGCCGGGGGACGAGTGATCGACGCCGGAGGGCTCGAAGACAACGCCCTCGTATGCCCAGCGCATCGGCCAGTCGACCTTCCACACCAGCTTGCCGCGGTTGAACTCGCTGAGCCGGACGGTCTCGGAGAAGCCGCATTCGGTGCAGGTGTACGTCAGCTCGGTGGTGTCGTCGTCGTACGCCGTGACCGTGGTGAGGTCCTTGTTGCAGCCGCCGCAGTAGGGCTTGTACGGGAAGTACCCGGCGGACCCGGTCCCGTCGTCCTCGGCGGCGGCGCCCGAACCCTCGGCGGCTTCGAGCTCGGCCGCGTCGACGGGCTTCTGCCCCTGCTGCTTCTTGGGCGGGGCCTTCTTGGTGCGGTACTGGTCGAGGATCGCGTCGATGTCCGCGCGGTGCCGCATGGCGTGCAGGATCTGTTCGCGGTAGGCGCCGCTCGTGTACTGCTCGGTCTGGCTGATGCCGTCGAACTCGACGCCCATCTCGGCCAGGGCCTCGGTCATGGCGGACTTGAAGTGCTCGGCCCAGTTGGGGTGGGGGGAGCCCTTGGTGGCTGTCT
>NZ_JAAKZX010000260.1 GCF_011045025.1 Streptomyces ureilyticus | reverse complement strand
CTGCCGGAAGGGGCTGGGGAAAGAAAACCCCTCCCCCAGCGGGTCGCGAGGGGCATCGGACCCGGAGGGGAAGGGGACAGCGGTACCGGTGGACAGCGGAGGTGTCCGTCAGGTCCCGTCGCCTCTCGCCCGGCGAAGCAGGAACCAGGTACCGCCCACGGCGGCGACGGCAAGCACCGCCACTCCCGCCGCGGCCTGCCCGGGGCCGGGGCCAACCGCGCCACCAACCCCCGTCTTCACGCTCCCTCGAGGCCGCACCGTTTCACTGGCCTCCTCCTCGGCCCCCTTCGTGTGGGCCAGGGCGACCCGCAGGTCCCCCGCCAGCCGCGTACCGCTGGAACAGCGCGCAACGATCTCGTACGTCCCCGGCTGCGCCGACGCCGGCACCTGGAACCGCCCCACCGCGTTCCGCTCATGCACACTGGGCGTCAGCGCGAAGGCACCCGCGCCGACCGCACTCGCGTCCCCCGTCATCGCCCCGTCCGCACCGCACAACGCCGTGTTCACGGTGACCTCGGCACCGGGCGCGACGGTCGACGGGTACAACTCCAGCGGGCCGGTGTCCGCGCCGAGCGCGTGGGCGTAGACGGGCGCGGCGGGGAGAACCGCGGCGGCGAGGGCCAGCGCGATACCGGTCAGCAGACGGCCAGATCGCATCGTGCTCGCTCCTCCACCTCGGTCGCATCCCTGCACTGTCGAGGTAAGTGGCAGTCCGCCCGGAACGCCTCCTGATGAGGCGTCAGAACGGGTGCCGGTGGCTGCGTCGGCTGGGTTGACCGATGGCGTTTCGGCAGGTCACGGGCGTACGTGCAAAAAATATCGGCGGGGCACGGGGTGCGGGTGTGAACGGGTGACCGGCGCGCTCGCGGATGACGGCTCCACCGTGTGGTCCGGTCAGGTGATCCCGCCAAGTGGCCGGTGAGACTTGACCTCAACTTTGGTTGAGATACGAGCCTGTCCCCATGAACTCCATGGACTCCATGAATCCCATGCACTCCACTACAGACGAACCCATCCATGTCGCCCTGATCATCGGCAGCAACCGCGAGGGCCGCTTCGGCCCCGTGGTCGCCGATTGGCTGCTGAGCCGGATCCGCGAGCGCGACGACATCGAGGCCGACGTCGTCGACACCGCCGACCTGCGACTGCCGACAGCCCTGTCCTACTCGCCGTCCGCCGAGGTGACCGCCGAACTGGCCAAGGTCAGGCCGAAGCTCGCCGACGCTGACGCTTTCGTGGTCCTCACTCCCGAGTACAACCACTCGTTCCCGGCCCCCCTGAAGAACCTCATCGACTGGCACTACACCGAGTGGCAGGCCAAGCCCGTCGCCTTCGTCTCGTACGGCGGACTCTCCGGCGGCCTTCGCGCCGTCGAGCAGCTCCGCCAGGTCTTCGCCGAACTCCATGCCGTCACCGTCCGCGACACCGTCTCCTTCCACAACGCGGGCGCCCACTTCGACGACGAGGGCCGCCACAAGGACTCGGCGACTCCGAACGCCGCCGCCAAGGGAATGCTGGACCAACTGGTGTGGTGGGGGCGGACGTTGAGGGAGGCGAAGGAGGTACGGCCGTACGCGGGATGACGGTGGGGGCGGCTGTCCGACTGTTCCGACGGCGCCGCCGGACTGACCCCCTCCGCGAGTGACGAGTTTTCGCCCCTCGAGCCCGGGGGATAGGCAAGCGCGCCTTGACAATTCCCAACTGTCAAGGCGCACTTGCCTCATGCCTCTCCCAGACCTGGACGAACTCATCGCGGAAGTCGACCGCACCTGCGACACCGCGCACCGACCCGGCGGCGGTACGGAACAGCCCGACTGGCTCGCCCTGCTGACCGTGGCCGCGCAGCTTTCCGGCCAACTTCAGGCCCTGGCAGACGACTTGGTCGAGGACTATGTCGAGCACTGCCGGATGCACGGCTGCTCGTGGACCGACATCGGGGCCGCCCTGGGCGTGACCCGGCAAGCGGTGCAGCAGCGCTTCCACGCCCCCCACAAGCGATACGCCCCTGAGACGATGACCGACGACCTCCGCGAGGCGATGACCCACGTCAAGCGGGCCGCGGTGCAGCACCGCAACAACTACATAGGCACCGAGCACCTGTTGTGGGGCCTCACCGCGAAGCCCAACAACGCCACCCGGCTCCTCGAGACGTCCGGCGTCGACCCCGACGTCGTACACCGTTCGGTCGAGGCCCACCTGAGCATGGGCGCCTCGCAAGCCGCCGAACGGATCGCCTGGACTCCCTACTCCCGCAAGGCCATCGCCCTGGCGGAGGAGCAAGCGGGCTCCGCCCTCATCGACTGCGACCACCTGCTGGCGGGCCTTGGCCGGGTCGGCCGTGGGGTGGCGGCGACGGTACTGACCGAGGCCGGCTTCACGACGGCCGCACCGGACGAGGAGTAGCCAACGGGCTTGAAAACGCTGGACACTTGGGCGCCGTTTTCTCATCCTCGTGGAGAGGCCCGTACTGAACACCGTCCCCTCTTCGGAAGGCGACAATTCGTGAAGTTCAGTTACGCGATGCTCCCCGACTACCGTTCCTGAAGACTGAGCAGGAGTGAACCTATTCAGCCGCACGCCCCGAACGGTCTTGGGCGCACTGGTCCCCGGCGTACTCGACCCCAGGGCGGCGACACGCATCCCGTGCGTGGTCCGGTCCCGGGAGGCCAGTTCCCTGTGCGACCTGGCCAAGTGGGTATGGCCAGTGGCGACGGGGAGGGCCCGGACCATCTCTCTGGTGGAGCGGGGGCCCTGCACGCTGGCGCCGTACCCGGCGTCCCAGATCGCACGATCACGTTGGCCCGGTCGGCCCAGGGCGCCGCAAGCCCGGGAGCCGACCATCGCACGATCGAGCTAAAACGACCTCGCGCGAGGGCCTGTTCACCTTCGCCAGGTCGGTCCAGAGCCGGGTGCCGCTGAAGCTCGGTGCGATGCGCGGGCCCAAGTCCTTCGAAGCGGCGGGGGAGTTGTCCGACGGCTGCCATCACGTGCTGAGCTGCACGCGCGAGGCGTACGCGTACGCGGTGCGGCACATCCGGGCCGGGGCCGAGCGCGCCGGCAAGGACTGGCAGTCCCTGGACATCGGCGACTGGGTCGTCTTCGCGACCGGCCCCGACTCCGCCGCCGCCAAGGACGCGGCGCGCAGCATGGTCGGCATCTACGCCTCCTCGATGCCCGTGGAACAACTACGCCGCAACGGCGTCGACCCGACCGAACTCAAGCCGATCACCGACGCCATCGCCGCCGGCGACCTGGCCCGAGGCATCGAACTGACGACCCCGGAAATAGCCGAGCGCCTCTCCATAGCGGGCACTCCCGAGGAATGCCGCGACAAAATCCAACGAGAGATCGCCCCCGCCGGCGTGAACCACATGATCTGCGCCCTCACCGACCGCGCCCTGGTCAAGGCCTTCACCGGCCGGGACCTGGCGGAGGTGGCCGACGTGAACACCCAGCTCCGTCTGATCCACGACGGGATCATGCCGGCGTTCGCGTGACCGAGCACGGTAGCCGAACTGCTGATCCAGGCTCCCGGGACGGCTGACTCATAGGGGAGGGGTCGGTCTGGTTCGATTTCGCAGCCGAATGCCCCCGCGCGATCATCACCGTGCTCCATGGATTCGTACATTTTAACCGGGAGGAGGCCGCTCGGGGGAAAGGAATAGGCGCCCCACTGCGCATCACAACAGCCATAAAATATCCGATGCAGTTATGGATGGGGACAGGTCTCCCAAACAGGTGCAGAGTACACAGCGACGTGTCACCTCGCTATTTTCCGCACAACAGCCCACGAACATCTCTGCTCGGCGTCGTCAAGGCTGGCATTCCTGTCGATTTGTTATCAATAATCATGCGGCAGTTGGCATAAAAATTTACCAGCGGCTTCGCCTTGTCAACGAGTGATCACGGGGGGAATGCTGATGCGTGGCAAGGCTTGAAAGTTATACGACCATCGATTTTCGGGCACAGGTGACGGGATGCAGTGGCTCGGCTTTCCGTAATATTTCGCTCGAAGTCGCTGCCGGACCTTGCCGTGTGGCCGCTGGGCGGGGAAGGCGCATTACTCATGCTGATAACTGGCAAACTATTTCGTTTGATGCGGGTCGCCACTCCCCTCTCTACCGATACGGAGGACTGAACCATGCGTATTCTCGTCGCCGGGGCCACCGGAGTGATCGGACACCCCCTGGTGGGCGCGCTGCGGGCACGGGGCCACGAGGTGAGCGCGCTGGTACGTCAGGAATCGCGGGAGCGGACCCCGGAGGCGGACAGCATCGTGGTCGCCGACGCCCTCGACCGCGAGGCCGTGTTGTCGGCGGTGTCGGCCGCCCGGCCCGAGGTGGTCGTCCATCAGATGTCGGCGCTGCGGCTGCTGGGTGACGACCCTGTGGCGGCCTTCGCGCTGACCGCGCGGCTGCGTACCGAGGGCACCGCTCACCTCGTCGAGGCGGCCCGGGCGGCCGGTGCGCGGCGGCTGGTCGCGCAGTCCATCGCCTTCGCCGCCGCCCCGGCCGGGGAGCCGGTCCTCGATGAGGACGCGCCGCTGTACGTGGACGCCCCCGACCCGGGCTGGGCTGCCACCGTACGGGCCGTCGCCGAGCTGGAGCGGCTGGTTCTGGACAGCGGGCCGCTCGCCGGCGTGGTGCTGCGGTACGGCACGCTGTACGGCCCCGGCACCATGTATGCCCGTACCGGCGGGGCTGCCCAAGCGGTGCTGGCCGGACAGCTCCCGCTGCCCGGGGACGGCACCGGGATCACATCGTTCCTGCACGTGGAGGACGCCGTGGGGGCCACGGTCGCTGCCGTCGAATCGGAGGCCATCGGGGTGTTCCATGTGACGGACGACGACCCGGCCCCGGCCGCGCAGTGGCTGCCGCACTACGCCCGCACGCTGGCCGGACCGTCCCCTCGTACGATCCCGGCGGACCACGCGCCCCGGATGCTCGGCTGGTACATGACCCATCAGCTCACCGCGGCACACGGTGCGTCCAACGACCGGGCCCGTACGACGCTGGGCTGGAAGCCGCTTCGGCCGAGCTGGCGCGACGGGCTGGGCCGAGAATGACCGGCCCCAGTCCGAGGCGGCACGCTCGCCGGCCCGTTCGCTGCGACTGCCGCAACTGGCGAAGGATGCCAACCGTGCCTTCTCGCACTAAGAGCTGTCCCAACGGAAAAAAGAGAATAAATTTACAAATTCATCCTTGGAAGTGGAAATTGTGAACCCGATCACCAGGTTGCGCCCATCCGCCACCACCGTGGAGCAGTACCGCAAGGAGGACCTCTGGCGCGCCGACACCATCCTGGACGACCTGGCGCGGTGGCGTGCCGAGACTCCCGACGCCCCCGCCCTTCTCGTGTCGGAGGCCGGCCGGGGCCTCCTGCGGCTGAGCTACGCGCAGTACGCCGAGTATGTGGACCGCTTCGCCGGCGCATTGCACGCGCTGGGGGTGCGCAGCGGTCAGGTCGTCGCGATGCAGTTGCCGAACCTCTGGCAGGTCGGACCGCTGGTACTGGCCTGCGCCCGGCTCGGGGCCGTCGCCGCGCCGATCATGTGCGCGTTCCGTCCCCGTGAGCTGGAGCGGATGCTCCGCCGGCTGGATGCCGTCGTCTGCGTGACCATCGATCGGTGGGACAACTTCGAGCACGCCGCGGCGCTGGCCGAGATGGCACCCCGGCTGCCCGCACTGCGCCACCGTGTGGTGCTCGGCGAGCGAACCGCCGACGGGGACGACGGGGAAGTCGACTTCCGCGAGTACTTCGAGCACACAGAGCACAGCACCCTGCCGGATGCGTCCGTCGTGGACCCGGACCGGGTCTCCTTGGTGCTGTTCACCTCCGGCACCTCCGGAGAGCCGAAGGCCGTGCTGCACACCATGAACACCTGCTACGCCTGGTACGCCGCCGTCGCAGCCGCCGACGGAATCGGCCCCGCCAGCCGCGTCTACTCACCGAACGCGGCGACGCACATCGTCGGCCTCACCATGGCGCTCTTCATGCCGCTGCACCGCGGGGCCTGCGCGGTCATCACGGACCGCTGGGAGCCGGAGGCCGTCATCCCCTTCCTGGCCGAGGCCCACGTCAGCTGGATAGTCATCGTCCCCGTCTTCCTCTCCGCCCTGATCGACGCGATGGAACGCACCTCGCTGCGGCTGCCCACCGTGCGGATCATCCGCGCGGGAGGCACCACGGTCCCGCAGCCGCTGTTCAGGCGGGTGACCGAGACCTTCGGAATCCCGCTGGACGTGGGGTGGGGCATGACTGAGGGCGCCAATGTCTTCACCCGCTCCGGCGAACACCCGGACCTGGCCGGCCGTACCGTCGGGCGCCCCGCCCCAGGCCACGAGATCGACCTGCGGGCCGACCACCCGATCAGCGACGACCAACCCGGGCGTCTCTTCGTCCGCAGCCCTTCGCTGTGTCTGGCCACCTGGGGCCGGGACGACGGTCGGTTGACCGTGCTCGCCGAGCACAATGACGGCTGGTACGACACCGGTGACCTCGCGGCACCGGACGGCCACGGCGGCATCCGGCTGCACGGCCGTGCCGAAGACCGGATCGGCGTCATCATGATCCCGGTCAGTGATGTCGAGTCGGCACTGCTGGACCACCCCGACGTACGGGATGTCGCCCTGGTCGGCTACCCGGACGGCCACGGCGGCGAGCTCGCCTGCGCGGTCGTCGTCCCGGGGGAGCGGACGCCCACCCTCGAGGGCCTGCGCGACTGGCTCGGCGGGCTCGGCATGAGCGAATGGTGCCGGCCATCCCGCCTGGAACTCCTGCCCGAACTGCCGCGCAACGAGACCGGCAAGGTGCGGAAGAACCTGCTTCGGGAACGGCTTCAGCTCCGCGCAGCTGACTAAGAGGTTCGGGTCGCCCGGGAGAATCATCCCGGGCGACCCGACTACCAGGCCCTGTTCCGACCCTACTCACGTAGGCTGATTTGGCTCATCGACAAGCGCTATCCGCACTGAAGCATCAGGCACCCCCTGACGGGAGACAGCAGCACGTGGACACCACCGGACCACGCACCGCCGAAAGCCTTGCCGCACGCTTCCACGACGTCGACTCGTCCGGCGTCGCCGAGGACTTCATCGCCTATTTGCAGAAGATGGAGGAGAGCGAGAGCGGCCGCGCAGTGCGGGAAGTCACCTACCGCGCCCTGGAGGCCGCCGAGGGCAAGGGAGCGGACATCGGGTGCGGCGCCGGCCGCGCCGTCGCGGATCTCGTACGGCTCGGAAAGGACGCCGTGGGGGTCGACAGCAGCCAGGCCATGGTTGACGCGGCCCTGGCCAGGTTCCCGCACTGTCGCGTCGTCAGGGGCAGCGCCTTCGAGCTGCCGTTCGAGGACGGTGAACTGTCGTGGTACCGGGCCGAGCGGACCTTCCTCCACTTCGGCGATCCCGCCGAGGCACTGTCCGAGGCCCGCAGGGTGCTGAGGCCGGGCGGGACCATCGTTCTCGCGGACCCCGATCTCGGGTCGATGGTGCTGAGTTCGCGGATCCCGGAGACGACCGACGCGGTCAAGGACGCGTTCTGCTCAGCCGTCCCGAATCCCCACGCCGGCACCTGCAGCGCCTACCACCTCGCCGACGCGGGATTCACCGACATCGAGGTCGTTCCCATCATGGCTGCCCTGAACGACCACGCGTCCGCGTTCGGCGTGGTACTGGAGCCGGCCTTGACGGCGGCTCTCGCCCAAGGCGCCGTCAGCGAGGAGGCGGCGGCGCGGTGGAAGGACGACCTGAGCGATCTCTCTCGCCGGAACGCCTTCACCGCGACGGCGACCTTCTTCGTCACCACGGCCCGCCTGGCGTCGTAGGGGTGGAGCCGTTCGGTCGGGAGTGCATGCGAGGCCGGTTTAGCTCGATCGTGCAGTGGTCGGCTCCTGGGCTTGCGGTGGCACCTGCCGCGAGGGCATCCGGCCACCGGCTCAAGGGTGACTCACCTCGGTACCCCCTGGCGAGGTTGGAAAGGCTCAGTGTGCGGGTCTGGTCGTCAACTGCTTGGTGAGCAGGGCAGTTTGGAAGGCCGTCCAGGTGGTGGGGTGGAGGCGGAGGGACGGGCCGGTGGGGTTTTTCGAGTCGCGTATGGCGATGGTGGTGGGGATGTTGGTGGCTGTTTCGACGCACTCGGCTTCGGGGTCGCTGTAGGTGGACTTGCGGTACTGGTATTCAGGCACGGCTCACAGTTCCTTACGGAGCTTGTGGAGGAACAGCACGGACTCCCGTTGGCCGAGGGAGCGTTCGGCGATCATCTCGAACAGCTCATCGTAGGCAGCAGCGCCCTCTCCGCCCTCGACCCACCGCTGGGCGAAGGGTGCCTCTACGTAGACGATGTCCATGGCTCCGGGCTCGGCGAACGACGTGATGTTGAACGATCCGTTCAAACCGAAGTGCGTGCCTGCGCTGAAGGGGAAGACCTGGAGAGCCACGTTCGGCAAGTCGGCCATCTTCGCCAGGTGGTCGAGTTGCCTGCGCGCTTCTTCCGTTCCACCAGGGACGTTCCGGAGCACTGCCTCGTAGATCACAGTCCGCAGCACGAGCGGGGTCATCGGAGAGGCGCTGTTGCCGCGCTCTCCAAGGCGACGTATTCCTGCATGACGCCGTGGATCGTGTAGTCGTCCCACCAGCCCTTGGCTTTACGACGCTCACGGTCGACCTTCGCGAGTTCCAGGAGCCCTCCGACGGTGCCGAGGTCGTGGACTCCGTACAGCTCGCACAGGGCACGGACATCCGGGGCGCGCATGGGTACCCAGCCGCGCTCCATCTTCGCGATCTTCGTGGTGGACGCTGTGAGGGCCTTGGCCGCGTGGGTCTGTGTCAGCCCGACGGCAATGCGCAACTTGATGAGCTCACCGCCGAGTCGACGCCCAAGACGGTGAAGGTGCTGTTGCCCTGCATCGACTGGCTCGCGGTCACGTTGGTGCTGCTCAACCCTGCCCGGAGGTGAGCGACATGGTCGCCCCCGAAGAGCCCGAAAGGTCCGACGGAGTCCAGCTCCAGTACGACCGCCTCGACTACACCCCCTCCCCAAGAGCGTCACCCTCGGTCCGGGAGGACGCCGGGACGGACACCCGTGTGACGCCCGCGTTTTCCGGCGTACGGCCGTCGCCCCGGAGGTAAGCCCGAAGCGACCGTACGTGTGAGGAGTGAGAATCGTTCTGCGAAGGTCTACAAAGGAGATCGATCATGGCCATGCCCGACTGGCTCACCGTCCTGACCACGACGGACGCCCCGGAGAAGGCGGACGCGCTCGCGCGGGGCGCGGTCGCGGCGCGTGTCGCCGCGTGCGCGCAGATCTCCGGGCCGGTCACGTCCGTCTACCGGTGGAAGGGGGAGATCGAGACCGCGTCCGAGTGGCAGGTGCTGTTCAAGACGACGGACACGCGGTACGCGGAGCTGGAGGCGTATCTGCGCCAGGCGCACGACTACGACACGCCGGAGATCATCGCCACGCCGATCGTGCGGGGGAGTGCGGCGTACCTGGAATGGCTTGAGCGGGAGACGGCGGGGTGAGCCGTCTGCCCTTCTTCGTGTACGGGACGCTGCTGCCCGGCGAGCCCAACCACGATCTCTTCCTCCTCGGCCGCACCGTTTCCGAGGTGCCGGGACGGCTGCCGGGGGCGGTGCTGTACGAGGGTCCCGGCTATCCGTACGCCGTGGAGGAAGCCGGGGGTGTGGTGTGCGGCGAGCTGATCACTCCGGTGCCCGAGCAGTACGGGCAACTCCTCCTCGCCCTCGACCGGTTGGAGGACTACGCGCCGGGTGACCCTCGCAACTTGTACGAGCGCGTGGCCTGGGACGTGATCTGCGAGGACGGCACGAGTGTGTGCGCCTGGGTGTACGTGGCCGCACCTGCCGTCGCCACACGTCTGCGGGCCCGCGGCAAGCTCATCGAGGGCGGGGACTGGCGGGCGCGGGCTTGTTGAGGTGCGGGCAAAAAAATTGTCGTCCAGTCACCGCTCAGTTTTCTGATGCCCCCCGGTCTACATCTACGAAAGGAACACCAACCCCCTTACGACAAACAGGAGTCAGAGCCATGACGGTGACCGCGCCCCAGACCCAGACCATCGCCCAGTCCTCCTCCCCCTCCTCCTCCCCCTCCTCGATCCGGTCCCTCGCCAGGCGGCCCGTGTGGCTGGTCGGTGTTCTGGCCATCCTCGCCGGGGCCGTTGTGACCGAAGTGTTCGCGCTGATCGCTCGCGGCGTCGGCGTACCCATGGATGCGGCCAGTCCCGGGGCCAAGGAGGCCGCGGAGATTCCGGTGGGCGGCTTTGCCGGGGGCGTGGTGTTCTGGTCGGTCGCCGGCATCGTCCTCGCGGTGGTTCTCGCCCGCTGGGCCAAGCGGCCCGCTCGTACCTTCGTGGTGGTCACCGTCGCGCTCACCGCGCTGTCCATGGCCGGCCCGGCCGCCGCCCCGCACACCGCCACGTCCACCCAGATCGTTCTGGCCGTGTCCCACGTGGTCGCCGCCGCCGTGATCATTCCCGTACTGGCCCGGCGCCTTGCCCAGCACCGCCGGTGACGGATCAGGTAGCCCCACCCACCCGTAGTCGCACCCTCGGAATCGGCCGAGGGTGCGACTACGGGTGGGTGGCGTAGGGGCACATGGATGCGGTCAATTGGCCTTCTTCTGCCCGGCCTTGATGATCTGCTCCACGTCGAGGGTGACTTCGGCGCCGATCGTGTCGGGCAGCGTGACCGTCTCGCCGGGAGCGTGGACGCGGTGGTTCCCGTACTCGCTCCCGTCCGGGTCGGTGAGGACGTGGAGGCGCTGGTGCTTGCGGTCGACGACCATGTAAACGGGGACCTTGGCCTGGGCGTAGGCGCCGACCTTGGTCTTGAGGTCGTCCTTCCAGTTGCTGGAGGTGACCTCCAGGACGAGGCGGAAGCAGACCGGGTCGTACGCGTTGTTCTCGACGAAGTGGTCGTCGATGTCGGCGTCCACCACCACGAGATCGGGGATCGCGTAGTCCTCAGCGCCGGTGGGGAGCCAGAGGCCGACGTTCTGGAGGACTTCGGTCTCCTCGCCGTGCAGGCCTGCGGCAAGGAAGGGGACCATGAGCCCCGTCAGAGCGCGGGCGTGGGGGGCATCCGGTGATGGGGTCACGAGGAGGTGGCCTCCGATGATCTCGACGCGGTAGCCCGGATGGCGCTCCATGATCTCGTCGGCGATGGCCGTGAGGGAGAACGGCTCGTCGTCGAAGGGCTGCTCGACGGATGCAGCGGACATCGCGTGCCTCCTAGGGGCTGGTGTCGAGAGCATCATCGTAGGCAGGCCGCAGACGCTGTGTCCCGTTCCGGCCCGTTCACCCGAAAGTGATCACCCAGTCCGGTCTCCAGCCCTTCCCTTTCCCGAAACGGGGGCTCCTCCCTGCTCTCGGCTCCTCCACGTGGGCGCGACAAGCCACCACAAACCCGCAGCTCACGAACAACCGGCGGAAGCAACCCGGACCAACAGCACCCCCGGAGCCGCCGGCAACATCACCCGCAGCGCTCCCGCCTCCCCGTCCCACTCCGCCGTACCGCCCGATCCCGACGCCGACGCCGACGGATGCAGAACCTCCACCCATACGTCGTCCCGCCCCGCCAACTGCGGCAGGGGCAACGTCCGTTCAGCTTCCCCACCCCGGCGCCACACCGACAGATACACCTGCCCCGCAGCCTGCCCGGCCCGTTGGTCAACGCGTCGTCAATCAGAGCCTT